>JACXVH010000433.1 GCA_014763515.1 Flavobacteriaceae bacterium | reverse complement strand
TAAAGAAAAACCCTTGTATATTGGCTTCTTTAACACAGGTGCTTATCAAGAAACAATTGGAGGTTTTGGAGGTTTACATCACTGTTTAATTCCACAACCAAAACACATTTTAATAGATAGAGACAAAAACGGTATTATTGCTACAGAAGTATTTTCTGAACAACAAAATGCTGATGATGTATTAAATATTTTAGGATATAATAAAAAATAATGAGTCAATTTGGCAATATGCCAATGAGTCAATTTTAAAAACAAAAGAAAATGAAAGGACCAATTAGTCAATTTGTAGAAAAACATTATTTACATTTCAACGCTGCTGCTTTAGTTGATGCTGCTAAAGGATATGAAGAGCATTTATTAGACAACGGTAAAATGATGGTTACTTTAGCTGGAGCAATGTCTACTGCTGAATTAGGAAAATCATTAGCTGAAATGATTCGCCAAGATAAAATTCATATCATTTCTTGTACAGGCGCGAACTTAGAAGAAGATATTATGAATTTAGTGGCTCATAATTCTTATAAAAGAGTTCCAAACTATAGAGATTTATCTCCACAAGAAGAATGGGATTTATTAGAAAACCATTACAACCGTGTAACCGATACTTGTATTCCTGAAGAAGAAGCATTTCGTCGTTTACAATCACATTTATTTTAGAACAATATTACGAAATTGATCCTAAAGATTCTTGGATGGTTGCTGCAGCTGAAAAAAACTTACCAATTGTAGTTCCAGGATGGGAAGATAGTACAATGGGTAACATTTTTGCTTCATACTGTATTAAACAAGAGTTTAAAGCTACAACAATGAAAAGTGGTATCGAATACATGATGTGGTTAGCAGATTGGTATAGAGATAATTGTGAAGGAAAAGGAATTGGATTCTTTCAAATAGGTGGTGGTATCGCTGGAGATTTCCCTATTTGTGTTGTTCCAATGTTATACCAAGATATGGAAATGCACGATGTTCCTTTTTGGGCTTATTTCTGTCAAATTTCAGATTCTACAACAAGTTATGGTTCCTATTCAGGAGCAGTTCCTAATGAAAAAATTACTTGGGGAAAACTAGATATTACAACACCTAAATTTATTGTAGAATCAGATGCAACAATTGTTGCGCCATTGATTTTTGCTTACATTTTAGGTTGGTAATTTTTTTGAAAAAAAAATTAAAAACTGTTTGATTATATCGTTTTGGATATTACATTTGAAAAAAAAACAATACTAAAATAAACCCAATGAAAAGAGTAATTGTTGATTATGCTAAATTAACAAATGAAATCTTAACACTACTAGTTGAGAAGTTTCCTGACGGATATGACGAAACAGATATAATCCGTTTTAAAAACGCTAAAAATGAAACAATTGAAGCTGTAGAAGTTCGTACAGAAGATACTATTTACTTAGTAAAAGTTAGTACAAAACTTGCAGATAGAATTGAAAACTATGATGAAGATGATATCGATGAAACATCGGCAGACGACGATTCATTGGATGCATTAAAAGATTTAGAAATAGCTGATGAATCTCCTGAGGAAGATGAATAAAGCTTTAAAATAAAAGGTACTATAACATAAACTGTGTAAGTAGAAAAAATAATGGGGTTTTAAAACCCCATTATTTTTTTGTTTAATTTTAAATTTTACACAGTCTT
>JACXVH010000432.1 GCA_014763515.1 Flavobacteriaceae bacterium | reverse complement strand
AAAAGTGAAAAGTGAAAAGTGAAAAGTTTTTGAAAACCTTACCTTTCTTAATTCTCACGAATTAAATTCTTTTTTTAATTGTTTAGCTTTTTCTGTATTCTTAAGCTTGTTCAAATATAAGTCATATAATTTTTCAAACGTAGTTTTTGAATTGCCAATTTTATGTGCTAAACTGTAATTCCTTTCAGCACTTTGATAACGTTTAAAATATACATCGATGTAACCTTTTGCTAAATAGCCATCTACTTTAGAGAGATTCAATAATTCGGATGCATATTTTTGTGCTTTCTTTTCGCTTCCACCAATAATTCCAGGCAATTCTATGTACAACATGACCAATGCCCAACGTGTATCGATATGATTTTTGTCGAGTTCGGCTGCTTTTAGGAAAGCTTCTTCAACATCTCCAATTAATGAAAGTGCTGTAAATTTATTACTCGTTTTTGCTTTCATTCCAAGAGCGCCGCCATACTTATACCAGTAATTTGCTTTTTGTGGAAATTTATCACGAAGTGTTTTGTACTTTTCAATGGCTGAATCCCAGTTTTTTTGGTGACCAAAAATATCGCCTAAATATTCTATCGCTTGATAATTATTCGGATTTTGAACTAAGACTTTTTCAAAATTACTCTGAGCCATTTCCCATTTTTTTTCATCAAAGTATTTCTTCCCTAAATCATAGTTGGATTGGGAAAACATTTGTAAAGAAATTAAAAAAATGAAAATTATTTTTCGCATAGATGTCAAAGGTAAAACTTTTCTTTTCATAAAAAAACTCCAACATTTGTTGGAGTTTTTCATTTATAACCTTTCATATTTACAACATCCATGAAGATTGTTATAATCTTCTTCAGTTGCTTTAAACTCTTCAGTATCGTGTCCGGCTTTTGCGATTGCTTTTTTAATATCTTCAAGAGAGCATTTATTTTCATCATAAATTAAATGAATATCATGATGATCAATATGCCAATCTGCACTTTTTACGCCTTTAACTGAAAAAGC
>JACXVH010000072.1 GCA_014763515.1 Flavobacteriaceae bacterium | reverse complement strand
TTTTTATAATATTTTTTATACTATTTCCACTACCAATTAGTACTATTTTATCGAAATGAACTTGTTTATTTATACTATTTAGAATAGCCATACCTCCTAAAGAATGGCCTATAGCATATTTTAAATTACCGTGTTTTTTTTTGATTTCTATAATACTTTCAACAAATTCTAGCATCATTGTTGTTTTTCCAGATGAAAGGCCATGAGCAGGAGCATCAAAGCTAATTATGTGGTAGTTATCTTTGAAATTATTTGCAATTTTTACCAGTTGTGTTCCTCTTCCTGACCAACCGTGAACAAGTAATATTTTATTGTTACTTAATTGATTTCCATAATGATATACTTTTATGGTTTTATTTATTTTTGGAATATGTAAGTCTTCAATTTTTGAATTTTCAAACATAAAAATTTCTCTCTCGGGTATTTTGTATTTAATGGGAGTAATAAATAATCTTTTGGCAAGATTTACTGTAGCTTTATCTGAAACAGTTTGTAAAATTTTAAAACTAAAAGTTATATATTTTGGTATTGTGGTGTTATATTTTTTCTTTTTCATTAATTATTTTTTAATAAAGGTATGAAGTTTGTAATAATAATATTAGTTAAATTTGCTTTAAAAATACAAGTTATGAAAAGTAGTATCAAAATTTTTATTGGGCTTGCATTTGTTTTAATTGTTTCATGTGCTAAAAATCCTTTTACAGGAAAAAGTACGATGGCTTTTGTGCCTAATAGTCAAATTTTTCCATCTTCATTCCAACAATATAGTCAATTTTTATCCGAAAACAAGGTTATTAAAGGAACGGCTGATGCCAAGAGAATTACAACTATTGGTATGAAAATTAAAACTGCTGCAGAGAGATATTTAAGTGCAAACGGAAATGCTGGTTATTTAGATGACTATGAATGGGAATATAACTTAGTAGAAAGTAAAGAGCTTAATGCTTGGTGTATGCCAGGAGGTAAAATTGTTTTTTATACTGGTATATTACCAATTTGTAAAGATGATGCAGGAATTGCAGCTGTTATGGGGCATGAAGTTGCACACGCTTTAGCTAATCATGGACAACAAAGAATGAGTGCTGGTTTACTACAACAATTGGGAGCAGTAGGTACACAAATTGCTGTTGGTAATAAAAGTCCTGAAACTCAGGCAATGATAATGCAAGCTTATGGTGTAGGTTCAAACATTGGTGGAATGTTACCTTTTTCTAGAAGTCATGAAAGTGAAGCAGATATGATAGGTTTAACGTTAATGGCAATAGCTGGTTATAACCCTGAAAATGCTGTAGCATTATGGGAGAGAATGTCTGCTTTAGGAGGACAAGCTCCACCAGAAATTTTAAGTACACACCCTAGTAATGCGACAAGAATAAAAGAATTAACTGCTCTTGTACCGGGAGCCAAGAAAGAAGCCGCAAAATTTGGAGTTACCTTTAAATAAAATTTTTAATTTAAATACAAATCCCGATATTAGTCGGGATTTTTTTTAAAAATTATGAGAAAACTAGAAAAAGGTAGTTTAAAACTTAGAAATGCATGGGCATTTTACGATTGGGCAAATTCTGTTTATTCGTTAGTAATTTCTTCAGCAATTTTTCCATTATATTTTGGATTTTTATTTCCAAAAGAAAATCCCTATTTAGATTTTTTAGGTTACACTTTTAAAAGTACTGCTTTAATCAGTTTTGTTACAGCATTTGCTTTCTTGACGGTTGCTTTTCTCTCACCATTGTTATCTGGAATTGCAGATTTTGTGGGAAATAAAAAACGTTTTATGCAATTCTTCTGTTATCTAGGAGCATTGTCTTGTATAGGAATGTATTGGTTTACTAAAGAGAATATTTATTTTGGAATTTTATGTTTTTATACAGGATTAGTTGGTTTTTGGGGAAGTTTAGTATTTTATAATTCATACTTGCCAGATATTGCTTACAGCGAACAACAAGATAAATTAAGTGCAAAAGGATATTCTCTAGGTTATATAGGTAGTGTTATTTTATTACTAATATGTTTGTTCATTGTATTGCAAAATGAAGGAGAAGCTGCATTAGAAGCAATGCGTTTGTCTTTTTTACTAACAGGAATATGGTGGCTTTTATTTAGTCAATACACCTTTTATTATTTACCAATTGGAAACAAAAGTTCAAATAAAATTTCGCATCATGTTCTTTTTAATGGTTTTAAAGAATTATTGAAAGTTCAAAAACAACTTTTAGAAAGAATTATATTAAAACGATATTTAATTGCTTTTTTTGTTTACTCAATGGCAGTTCAAACGGTGATGTTAGTAGCAACTTATTTTGGAGAACAAGAAATTAATTGGAAAACCGATTCTGAAAAAACAACTGGTTTAATTATCAGTATTTTAGTGATTCAATTAGTTGCAGTTCTTGGAGCAATTTTAACATCATATTTATCTGAAAAAATAGGAAACATAAAAGCTCTATTAATTATCAATGGAATTTGGGCTATCATTTGCATTTGTGCTTATTTTATTGTCGAACCTGTTCAATTTTATATAACTGCTGGATTCGTTGGTTTAGTTATGGGAGGAATCCAATCTTTATCACGTTCAACTTATTCTAAGTTGTTGCCTGATACCCAAGATACTACTTCCTTTTTTAGTTTTTATGATGTAGCCGAAAAAATAGGAATTGTTATTGGTATGTTATTATATGGTTTTATAGATCAATTAACAGGTTCTATGAGAAATTCTATCGTTTTTTTAACCTTATTTTTCATCGTCGGTTTCTTCTTATTATTAAGAGTTCCAAAAGAGGAAAATTAATTTTTTTACTTTATGGCATAAATGTTGACTTATTAAAAGTATCAATTTTAATAAGCATTCTAAATGGTTAATTTATAAATAAATATAGATTTTACCTTGAAGATAGCTTTTTGTTTAATGACAAAATGACTTTATATAAAAATATGCCAAGTTCGAAAATTATAACCTTTGACAATTTGTCACTTCAAGAAATGAATGAAGATGCGGAATTAATTCCGTTAATGACTCCAGAGGATGAAGAAGAAATGAATAACGAATTGTTACCAAACGATTTACCTATTCTTCCTTTAAGAAATACTGTACTTTTTCCTGGAGTTGTTATTCCGATTACCGCAGGCCGCGATAAATCAATTAAATTAATAAATGATGCTAATGCTTCCGGAAAAGTAATTGGAGTTGTTGCACAAAAAGACGAATCTGTTGAAGAACCAACAGCTAACGATATTTATCATATTGGTACAGTAGCTAGAATTATTCGAGTATTAAAAATGCCCGATGGAAATACTACTGTAATCTTACAAGGAAAAAAACGTTTTGAAATAGATCAAATCACACAAAGTGAGCCTTATTTTAAGGCAACAATAAAAGAAGTTCCTGAAGAAAGACCAGAAAAAGACGACCAAGAATTTGATACAATAATAGAATCTATCAAAGATTTAGCTATTGATATTATTAAGGAAAGTCCAAATATTCCAACAGAAGCAACTTTCGCTATTAAAAATATTGAAAGTAAACCTTTTTTGGTAAACTTTGTTTCTTCAAATATGAACCTTTTTGTAAAAGAAAAGCAAGGTTTATTATCTATTCACAATCTAAAAGAACGAGCTTTAGAAACTTTACGTTTCATGAATCTAGAACTTCAAAAATTAGAATTAAAGAATGATATTCAATCTAAAGTACGTTTCGATTTAGATCAACAACAACGTGAATATTTCTTACAGCAACAAATGAAAACTATCCAAGAAGAATTGGGTGGAGTTTCACATGAAGCTGAAATTGAAGAAATGAGAAATAAAGCAAAATCCAAAAAATGGGATGATAAAATTGCGAAACATTTCGAAAAAGAAGTTTCAAAATTACAGCGAACAAATCCTAATTCTCCAGATTTTGGTATTCAAAGAAATTATTTAGAATTATTTTTAGAATTACCTTGGGGTGAATTTACACATGATAATTTTGATTTAAAAAGAGCACAAAAGATTTTAGATAGAGATCATTACGGATTAGAAGATGTAAAAAAACGTATCATTGAGCATTTAGCAGTGCTTAAACTAAGAAAGGATATGAAATCTCCAATCTTATGTTTATATGGTCCTCCAGGTGTAGGTAAAACTTCTATTGGTAAATCTATTGCAGAAGCTTTAGGTAGAGAATATGTTCGCATGTCACTTGGTGGTTTACGTGATGAAGCCGAAATTAGAGGTCATCGTAAAACCTACATTGGTGCAATGCCAGGAAGAATTCTTCAAAATATTAAAAAAGCAAAAACTTCGAATCCTGTTTTTGTACTGGATGAAATTGATAAACTTTCTTCTAGTCATAATGGCGATCCATCATCTGCGTTATTAGAAGTTTTGGATCCTGAACAAAATGCCGAGTTTTATGATAATTTTCTAGAAATTGGTTACGATTTATCTAAAGTAATGTTTATTGCTACTTCAAATAGTTTATCAACCATTCAACCAGCTTTAAAAGATAGAATGGAAATTATCAACATGTCGGGTTATACAATTGAAGAAAAAGTTGAGATTGCTAAAAAACATTTGTTACCAAAACAATTAAAAGAACACGGTTTAAAAGAAACTGATTTAATTATTGGTAAAAAGCAAATTGAAAAAATTGTTACAGGATATACAAGAGAGTCAGGTGTAAGATCTTTAGAAAAGAAAATAGCTCAAATGGTTCGTCATGCAGCAAAATCTATTGCAATGGAAGAATCTTATAATGTTAAAGTTACCGATGAAGATATTCTTGAAGTATTAAAAGCGCCAAGATTAGAGCGTGATAAATATGAAAATAACGATACAGCTGGAGTAGTTACTGGATTAGCGTGGACTTCTGTAGGTGGAGATATTTTATTCATAGAATCAACAATTTCTAAAGGAAAAGGGAATATGACCATGACAGGAAATTTAGGAACTGTAATGAAAGAATCGGTTACTATTGCAATGGAATACATAAAATCGAATTCAGAAGAATTAGGAATTAAAGCGGAAACACTAGAATCTAATAATATTCATATCCACGTTCCAGAAGGTGCAACGCCAAAAGATGGTCCAAGTGCAGGTATTGCCATGTTAACTTCTATGGTTTCAAGCTTTACTCAAAAGAAAGTAAAAAAATCTTTAGCCATGACAGGAGAAATTACACTAAGAGGAAAAGTGTTACCAGTTGGTGGAATTAAAGAAAAAATACTCGCTGCAAAAAGAGCAAATGTTAAAGAAATTATAATGTGCTCCGAAAACAAACGAGACATTGATGAAATTAAACCAGAATATTTAAAAGGATTAACGTTTCATTATGTAGATACTATGAAAGAAGTAATTGATTTAGCAGTTACAAATCAAAAAGTAAAAAATCCAAAAAAAATATAATTTGTAAAATCCGATTAGTAAAATAATCGGATTTTGTTTTTTATATCTTGATATAATTTTATCTTCGCATTTACGTTTAGTATTAAAACAAACAAATGCTGAAAAGAAAACTGATTTTATTTTTTTTATTAATTACGATCTCAAACTATGCACAAATAGGAGGAAAGTATGTTTATCAGTTTTTAAATTTAACTCCATCCCCGCGTCAAGCTGCTTTAGGCGGAAAAACTGTTACAGTGGTTGATTATGATGTAAATCAAGCAATTTATAACCCCGCAACAATTAATGGAAAAATGCATAACCAACTTGCCGTAAATTATGGAAGTTATTATGGAGAAGTTTCTTATGGAAGTGGTGCTTATGCTTATACTTGGGACCGTCATGTACAAACTTTTCACACCTCTGTTCAGTATGTAAATTATGGAACTTTTGAAGGATATGATGAATTAGGAAATGCTACTTCAAATTTTACAGGAAGCGAAGCTGCTTTATCATTTGGTTATGCTTATAATATTCCTTGGACTGATTTTTATGTGGGTGCCAATGTAAAATTAATTTCATCTACTTTAGAAAGTTATAATTCTTGGGGAGCTGCTACCGATTTAGGTTTTCTTTATATTGATGATAGAAATGATATTAATATAGGTTTAAGTGTTAGAAATTTAGGATTTCAAATAAAACCTTATGATAACACAAACGAGAAATTACCTTTAGCTATAGATGCAGGAATTTCACAACTAATGGAACATGTTCCTATTCGTTGGCATCTAACTTTAGAAAATCTTCAACAATGGAATATTGCTTTTTCAAACCCAAATAGAGCCCAGGAAACTTTAGATGGTAATAAAGAGGAAGAAAAAGTATCTTTCTTTAACAATGCTTTACGTCACGTGATTGTTGGCGCTGAATTATTTCCTGAAAAAGGATTTAATATTCGTTTAGGATATAATTTTAGAAGAGGAGAAGAACTTAGAATTATAGATCAAAGAAATTTTTCAGGAATATCAGCTGGTTTTGGTCTTCGATTTGGAAAAGTTCGATTTAATTATTCTTATTCTAGATACACTGTTGCAGCTAATACAAGTTTATTTGGTTTAATGATTAATTTAGAATAAACTAAATAGCAAAATACATATACATTTATAAATGAAAAGAATTACAATAGCAATAGATGGTTTTTCATCAACTGGTAAAAGTACATTGGCAAAACAATTGGCAAAACAGCTTGGTTATGTTTATGTAGACACAGGAGCAATGTATAGAGCAGTTACTTATTTTGCTATGCAAAACAATTGGGTAACCGAAAACACCATAGATAAAGATTCTTTAATAAATCATTTAAACGAAGTACAATTAAAATTTCATTTCAACGAGACTTTAGGTTTTGCAGAAATGTTTTTAAATGGTATTAATGTTGAACAAGAAATTAGAACTTTAGAAGTATCTCAAAATGTAAGCCGAGTAGCAGAAATTTCT
>JACXVH010000431.1 GCA_014763515.1 Flavobacteriaceae bacterium | reverse complement strand
GTTGTAATTCCTGCAGAAATGTATTTTTTTACCGCATCGCCTCGTAAACCAGGCGCGTGACCGTCAACAGGTTTGTTGAAGTGTTTTGCCCAAGCTATTTTTTTCATCACTTCTTCATCGTCAAACAAAACGCCTGGATAGTTCATCATTTCCGCTAAATAGTGAATATCTGGTGAAGCCAAAAGTTCTTTAATGCCCTCTGAATCAATAACTGCACCAGCGGTTTCAAAAGAAGTCGCCGGAACACAAGATGGCGCTCCAAAGTGAAATTTCAAAGGGACTTTTTTGCTATTTTCAATCATGTAATACACACCTTCTTTTCCTAATACATTTGCAATTTCATGCGGATCAGATATGGTGCCAACAGTTCCGTGTAAAACAGCCAATTTTGCAAATTCAGAAGGGACTAACATCGAACTTTCAATGTGAATATGAGCATCAATAAAACCAGGCATGATGTAGTTTTTCTCGTTGTGTTCTTTTTCTACAACCGATTTTATTTTGCCGTTTTCAACAGTAATTTCACCTGAAAAAATTCGTTTGTTTTGTATATCAACTATTTGTCCTTGAATTTGCATTTTTCTTGAATTTATAAATTCAAAAGTAACCAAAATGAAAGTAAGACAAAAAATAATAATCGAATTAAAGTTTTTCTATATACATTTGCATTTATATAAGCCAAAATAATCGAATTCAATTATCTGAATTTTAATTTCAAAATTCTAAATTTTAAAAGTATGCGTTGGAATTTAAAATCGAAGCCTCAAAAAGAAAAAGTACAAGCCCTACAAAATGCACTTCAAGTAGATGAAATTGTCGCTACTTTATTAGTTCAAAGAGAAATTGAAACCTTTGAACAAGCCAAAAAATTTTTCCGTCCTACCTTAGAAGATTTACATGATCCGTACTTGATGAAAGATATGGATAAAGCAGTAAATCGAATCGAGTCAGCAATTGCTAATAATGAAAGAATCTTAGTTTTTGGCGATTATGATGTGGATGGAAC
>JACXVH010000430.1 GCA_014763515.1 Flavobacteriaceae bacterium | reverse complement strand
AGATTGTAATCCTTCTCTTGAAATGGTTGTGTTTGTAGCAATTACACCTGCAATTTTCGTTTCTTTCACAATATCAATGATATCTAATAATTGCTCGTCTGTTAAATCCGGTGCAATTTTTAATAGAATTGGCTTTTGTGTTGATTTTTCGTTATTTAAATTTTGTAACGTTTGAAGTAACTTAGTTAAAGGTTCTTTATCTTGTAATTCACGTAAATTAGGTGTGTTAGGCGAACTTACATTTACCACAAAATAATCTACATAGGGAAATAACGCTTCAAAACAGATTTCGTAATCTTTTACCGCTTCTTCGTTTGGTGTGACTTTATTTTTCCCAATATTTCCACCAATTAAAACACCTTTATTTTTCTTTAACCGTAAAACCGCATCTTCCACTCCGCCATTATTGAAGCCCATTCTATTGATAATTGCTGAATCTGTTTTTAAACGAAACAAACGCTTTTTAGGATTTCCATCTTGGGGTTTCGGCGTTAATGTTCCAATTTCTATAAATCCGAAACCGAAATTCGATAACTCTTGATATAGCTTCGCGTCTTTATCAAATCCTGCCGCTAAACCCACTGGATTTTTAAATTTAATTCCGAAAACTTCTCTTTCAAGTTTAGGATTATTTACTTCGTAAAGATTTTTGAAAATTGGTCCAAAACCAATTTTATTTAAAAAACGAATTAACGAAAAGGTAAAATGATGCACTTTTTCCGGATCAAAAAGAAAAAGTAATGGACGAATCAATAATTTGTACATGTGTTGTGTTGTTGGTTGTGCAAAAATAGAAATTAGCTATCAAATTATAAACATATTCTAACAAAACCTTTTATCAGATTTCTTTAGAAATAGTATCTTTGACAAAATTAAAATTAAACCATGCAAAAAATCATAGATAGATTCGTAAGTTACGTTACAATCGACACAGAATCAGACCCAAATTCAACAACAACACCAAGTACAGCAAAGCAATGGGATTTAGCCAATAAATTAGTTGAAGAGCT
>JACXVH010000429.1 GCA_014763515.1 Flavobacteriaceae bacterium | reverse complement strand
ACACCTATATGGCTTAGTTGATCGTTTACATAAAATTCATACGGAGTCCATACATGAGCCATATTTCCATCTATTTGAACTTTATAGTCGGTTATTTTTTCCAAAACTTTAACATTGGTAGGAATTGAAGCTATTGACTTATAAAAATCGGTTGCAAGTTCACTTTTTAACCTACTATTTTCTTTGGCATTTGTTACCGTTTGAAGTTTCATCTCATTATGACAAACTTTTTTTAGCACTAAAGAATCTTTAGCATGAAAACCTACAAAGAATTCTTCAACAATTTGTTTAGGCTCAAGGTTTTGACATAAAGCAATACTTGATATCAAAGTCGTAATAAAAACAATTATTCTATGCATATTATTTTTTATTAATGAGTAGCTTTCTTCATAATAATGTTACAAACTGTGTGTTTTGTAAATTGTAAAATACATTACTATTAAAATTAGTTTTATAAAATGTACCAAAAGATTTTAATCATTTCTTAAATTTGTTGTTTCTAAATCAAATTAAAATGTCTGTAGCAAAAAAAGATTACAAGAGAATCACGACTAAAACACTTATTGAAATGAAAGAAAATGGAGAAAAAATCTCCATGTTAACTGCTTATGACTATACAATGGCAAAGATTGTTGATGCCGCTGGTGTTGATGTAATTTTAGTTGGAGATTCTGCGAGTAATGTAATGGCTGGTCATGAAACAACTCTACCAATTACCTTAGACCAAATGATTTATCATGCAGCTTCAGTTGTAAGAGCTGCAGCAAGAGCATTAGTTGTAGTTGATTTACCCTTTGGAAGTTACCAATCTGATTCTAAAGAAGCTTTGCGTTCTGCAATTCGTGTTATGAAAGAAAGTGGCGGACATGCGGTTAAATTAGAAGGTGGTAAAGAAATAAAAGAATCTATAAAAAAAATACTTCAAGCTGGAATTCCTGTAATGGGACATTTAGGATTAACGCCACAATCTATTTATAAATTTGGAACTTACACCGTAAGAGCTAAAGAAGA
>JACXVH010000428.1 GCA_014763515.1 Flavobacteriaceae bacterium | reverse complement strand
GTTCGATTAAAGATTTGAAAACAGGTATGATTTTGCCAGGAATTGTGAATAACATTACCGCTTTTGGTTGCTTTGTCGATATCGGAATTAAAGAAAGCGGATTGGTTCACATTTCACAATTAAAAGAAGGCTTTGTTTCCGATGTCAATGAAGTGGTAAAATTACACCAGCACGTTAAAGTAAAAGTAATTGAAGTTGACGAAGCTCGAAAACGTATTCAATTGTCGATGATAATATAAAACAAAAATCCCGAAGTAATTCGGGATTTTGATTTTTAGAAATAGTTAGAAACTACTTTTTTTTATCTTCTTCCTTAGAATTTTTTGGCTCTTCATCTTTCATGGCGTTTTTAAATTCTTTAACGCCTCCACCTAAACCTTTCATTAATTCAGGAATTTTTTTACCACCAAAAAGTAATAAAACAGCAAGCCCAATGATTACCCATTGACCAACTCCCATTTGACCTAAAAATATTGTTAATACATTCATGATTTCATCAAATTAATACTGCAAAGATAAAAAGAAATTTACAAACCTTACTTTTTTAACGAATTATTATAATCAGAAAAGAAAACCTCTTTTTGTAATTACTATATTTGTAGTAATAATTACTTTAAAAATGGCGAATAAAAAACGAAAACGAAAATTATTATTACGTAACGAAGATACATTTGAAGAAACTTTTTCATTAAAACTAACCTTAATGAACGTTTTTGTGGTAGCTTCATTATCGGCCATTTTTTTAATTGGTATTACAACCTATATAATCGCTTTCACACCTTTACGTGAATACATTCCGGGTTATGCTTCTACGCAATTAAAGCAAGATGCTATGAATTTAGCCATTCAATCCGATTCGTTAGAAACTGTTGTAAATGAAAATAAAGCTTATATCGCTTCGATTAAAAAAGTTTTAACTGGCGATATTGAGTATGCGAAGTTTAATAAAGATTCGATTATTGCTGCCGAAAAGCAAAATATAAACGAACAAGAATTATTAGCAACTGAAGCCGAAAATGAGCTTTTAGAAAAGGTAAAACAAGAAGATAAGTACAATGTTTTTGAAACATCTAAGCCAAAGGTGAGCTTTGTATTATTTCCACCAGCTGAAGGTAAAATTATTGAGAAATATAATGCTAAAAATAAACATTTAGCGGTAACTATTGCTTTAGCAAACAATACACCTATTAAATCAGTAGCAACAGGAACTATTGTTTTTGCTGAATGGACACCTTCTTCAGGTTATGTGGTAATTATTCGTCATCAAGATGCCATTTTATCGGTTTATAAAAACGTGGGAAGTTTAACTAAAAAACAAGGCGATGCAGTAAAATCAGGCGAAGTTGTTGGTTTAGCGGGAAATTCAGTTAATCCAACATCAAGTATTACGTTGCATTTCGAACTTTGGAAAGACGGTTTCCCAATCGACCCTACACAATTTATCAATTTTGAATAATCTATGTCAATAAAAGCTTTTGCAGCAAAACTATTTGCAAAACATATTCATAATAAAACTCAAAAATGGGCACAAAATCCAGTTGAAACTCAACAGAAAGTTTTTAATGAATTAATTAGAAAAGCAAAAATCACTCAATTTGGAAAAGATCATAATTTTGAACACATTAAAACCTATAATGATTTTCAAAAAAATGTTCCCATCCGCGATTATGA
>JACXVH010000427.1 GCA_014763515.1 Flavobacteriaceae bacterium | reverse complement strand
GAGTTTCGTATACTATTAAACTTTCCAAAACGTTCTATTATTACAGATGTTTGTTGTTTTACAGTAAAAAATGAACTTAAAAAAATAAATAGTCCAATGACTAAAATGATGTAGAATCCCATAGTTGATTATAATTTGATTAGTTATCTATTAATTATACGCTTTTTTTTTATAAAAGTTACAATTTTTAATTTTTAACTCTATTTTTGCAACCTAATTCAAATAAAATGAGAAAATTATCACTTTTAATAACTTTATTACTTGTTCTAAATTCCTTTGCTCAAGGTGGATATAGAGACAGCAATCGTATCGGAATTTCGGCAGGTTTAACAAGTTTAGATTTATTTTCTAAACAATTTAATGTTAAACCAGGTCAAGGTTGGATTGCGGGTTTATCGATGCGAGGTAATTATTACAACAATTGGCAAATGGTTTATGGAATGCACTTTACCGATAGTAATTTTTCATTACAATCAGTTACTAATGAAGAAATTAACTATAAATTATCTGCAGTTCAAGTTCATTTGGTAGGAAGTTATATGGTAATTCAAAATCACTTAACATTAGAAATTGGTCCAGTGTTACAAATTAATGGTAAGTTAAGAATTGATGAAAAAGATGAATTGAAAGCTGTAAAAGATAGTCCTTATATTTTAGCAAAAGACATTATTAATATCAATCAAATAAATGGTAATCTTTATGCAGGTGTAACAGCTGGAATTACAAATTTAAGATTGAATATTAATTATCAGTATGGTTTTAATAACATAATGAATAACTTAAATAAGAAAGACGAATTAACCATTGCTAATGGTAATCAGCGTTTTAAAGCCAATATAGGAATGATAAGTGCTTTACTTACAATTTATTTATAACATAAAAAAAACCTCAACATTGTTGAGGGTTTTCTTTTTTATATAGGTACTATAACATAAACTGTGTAAGTAGAAAAAATAATGGGGTTTTAAAACCCCATTATTTTTTTGTTTAATTTTAAATTTTACACAGTCTTATG
>JACXVH010000071.1 GCA_014763515.1 Flavobacteriaceae bacterium | reverse complement strand
ATTCAAAAGATGACTTAATAGGAAAACAAATAATAGCAGTTATTAATTTTCCAAAAAAGCAAATCGCAAATTTTATGAGTGAATGTTTAGTTTTAGGAATTGTAGGAGATGAAAATGATGTGGTTTTATTGTCACCTAATTTTAAAGTCCAAAATGGATTAAAAATGGCATAAAAAAAGTCCAATAATGTTATTGGACTTAAGTTATTTAAAAGAATCGATTAAATATCTTCGAAACTTATATCTGTAAAGCTTTCTGTTGATGTACTACCTTCAGAAGAAAAACTTTCTCTTTTAAAATCTTTTTGATGTCTTTCTGAAATTACTTCTTCTCCTTTTTGAGAAACTACAAAATCAGTCATTTCAGTTAAAATCTCTTGGAAAGTAGCAAAATCTTCTTTGTATAAATAAATTTTGTGTTTTTTAAAATGGTAAGAACCATCTTCTTCAGTAAATTTTTTGCTTTCAGTAATTGTAATGTAGTAATCGTCTGCTTTTGTAGATCTTACATCAAAAAAATATGTTCTTCTACCAGCTCTTAATACTTTAGAAAAGATTTCTTCTTTTTCTAACATTTCATTTTCTCTCATAATCCAATCTTTCAATTAGTGGTTTTAGTGTTTCAAAAATCTAAAAAAAAAAATTATAAACCAATTTTTTATACAATTTCTTTTTCAGACAATTGTTTTAAGTATAGTTCTTTGTAATAACCTTCAACTTCTAACAATTGATTATGAGTTCCTTGCTGTATTATTTTACCATCGTCTAGAATTATAATTTTATCTGCATTTTTAACAGATGAAATTCTATGACTAACAATTAGTGTTGTTTTGTCTTTACAAAATTCTGTTAAATTATTTAAAATTGCTTCTTCGGTTTCTGTATCTACAGCGCTTAAGCAATCGTCTAAAAGTAAAACAGGAGCATTTTTAATTAAAGCTCTCGCAATGGAAACGCGTTGTTTTTGTCCACCAGATAATGTAATTCCTCTTTCACCAAGAATAGTATCGTAACCATTTTTAAATTCTATAATATTATGATGAACCAAAGCTTTTTTAGCAACGTCTTCAATTTCTTCATCGGTAGCATCTTCTTTACCAAATTTGATATTGTTTTTAATGGAATCGGAAAACAAAAAGGCATCTTGCGGAACAACACTGATGGCATCTCTTAAACTGTATAAGTTTAAATTTTTAATATTTTGGTTGTCAATAAATATGTCTCCACTTGTAGTATCATACAAGCGACTGATAAGTGATAAAATACTTGATTTACCAGAACCTGTTTTTCCTAAAATACCTAACGTTTCTCCTTCATTTACTGTAAAACAAATGTTTTTTAAAGCTTCAATATTAGTATCGTCATAAGTGAAGCTTACATTCTTAAATTCGATTTTTCCGCTTATATGAGAAGATTTAGGATTATTATTTTTAATATCAGGTTGTTCTTTTAAAAATTCATTAATTCGTTCTTGTGAAGCTTCTGCTTCTTGAATTAAAGAAGAAACCCAACCTAATGAAGCAACTGGCCAAGTTAGCATATTAATGTATAGCATAAATTGGGCAATCTTTCCAAGGTCGTTAATTTCTGTACTTCCTTCCATATACATTAAACCACCAAAGTAAATTACAACTAAATTACTCATGCCAATTAACAATATCATTAAGGGACCAAAAAGCGAGTTCACTTTCGCTAGGTCCATAGCCTTTTTTTTGCTGTCTACGGTAAGTTCCCCAAATTCATTTAGTTTCTGAGGTTCGATAGCATAAGCTTTGATAACTCTAATTCCAGAAAACATTTCTTGTGCAAATGAAGAAAGCGTCGATAAATTCTTTTGAAATGCTCCACTTCTTTTATGAATTTCCGAACTTATTTTGAAAATCCCATAAGATAATAGCGGTAATGGCAATAATGAATAAATAGTTAATCGAGGAGAAATGTTATACATGTAAACAATTACTGTTACAAACGTTATAAAGGTATTGATGGAATACATTACAGCCGGACCAACATACATTCTCACTTTACTAACATCTTCACTAATACGATTCATTAAATCTCCAGTTCTATTGCGCTTATAAAAACTTTGCGATAAAACTTGATAATGTTTGTAAACTTCATTTTTTAAATCAAACTCAACATAACGCGACATTACAATTAAGGTTTGACGCATTAAAAAAGTAAAAAAACCTGCAACAATAGTTACCACTAAAACCCAAATAAATTTTTCTAAGATTGCAGAAAAAAGTTCGCTTGTATTGGTTTGAGAGTTTTCTATAAACTTTTGTACCAAAGCAATTGAATCGCCAATGTACTCAGGGACAAATAGTTTTATGATTTGGGCAACAATTGTAATCAAAATCCCAAATAAAAATCGGAATTTATATTTGAGGAAATATTTATTTAAATATTGTAATTCTTTCATTTATGTAGATAAAAAAGCAATTTTTTAGTAAAATTATAAATTAAAGCCCAACAAAAATGAACTTTTGGTTAATATTAACATCATGATTTGTATTATCATATTATTAAAAAAAATATAAAAAATTGAAACAAATTAAATTTATTCGTAATATTGCATACATTTATTGAATAATTTTCAAAATTTTACAGCATGACAGCAGATTTATTAACTACTAGTGAGCTTCACAAAGTAGATCCGGTTTTTGGTCAAGTGTCTTTTGACGGTCATGAGCAAGTTGTATTTTGCTACGACAAAGATACAGGTTTAAAAGCAATTATCGGTATACATAATACCGTTTTAGGTCCAGCATTAGGTGGAACTAGAATGTGGAAATATACAAACGAGTGGGAAGCATTAAACGATGTTTTGCGTTTATCTCGTGGAATGACTTTTAAAAATTCAATTTCTGGATTAAATTTAGGTGGAGGTAAAGCTGTTATTATAGGTGATGCTAAAACTGAAAAAACTCCTGAATTAATGACTCGTTTCGGTCAGTTTGTTGATTCTTTATCAGGAAAATATATTACAGCTGAAGACGTAGGAATGGAAATAAAAGACATGGATATTGTAAATAATGTTACAAAGCATGTTGCAGGTATTTCAGTAGAAAGAGGTGGTTCAGGTAACCCTTCTCCTGTTACAGCTTACGGAGTTTTTATGGGAATGAAAGCTGCAGCTAAGTACAAATTTGGTTCAGATAATTTAGAAGGAAAAAGCGTTTTAGTACAAGGAATTGGTCACGTAGGTGAGGTTTTAGTACAACACTTAACAGAAAGTGGAGCAATTGTTTCTATTACAGATATTAACGAAGATAGAGTACACCAAGTTGGTTCAAAATATGGTGCGAAAATCTTTACAGGAGTCGATTTATATGCTGCCGATGTTGATATTTATGCTCCTTGTGCTTTAGGTGCTACTATTAATGACGACACCATTGATAAAATTCAAGCTAAAGTAATTGCAGGTGCTGCAAATAACCAATTAGCAAATGAAGTAAAACATGGTAAAATTCTTAAGGAAAAAGGAATTTTATATGCACCAGATTTCTTAATTAATGCAGGTGGTGTAATTAATGTTTATTCTGAACTTGCGAACTTGACAAAAGCTCAAGTGATGGAAAAAACTGAAAACATTTACAATACTGCTTTAGAAATTTTTGATTTTGCTGATAAAAATAATGTAACAACACATGCTGCTGCATTATCAATAGCTCAAAAGCGAATTGAAGACAGAAAAAATGAATTACAAAACAAGTAATTTTTAAATAATATTGTATTTTTGCAAAGCGAAAGAGTAATCTTTCGCTTTCTTAATTTTTTAAAGTTCTTAAAGTAAGTATGTTAAACAGAAGACATATACGAATTAAAGTAATGCAAAGCATTTATGCCATGCATCAACACGAATCAGATAATCTTGAAAAGGAAGAAAAATTCTTATTTCAAAGTATTGAAAACATGCAAGATCTCTACTTGTTATTGGTTGCAGCATTAATAGAAATTCGTAATAAAGAAGAAGAATATCTTGATTTGGCTTCTAAAAAGCATTTAGCAACAAAGGAAGAACGCAATCCAAATAAAAAATTTATCAATAATAAAGTTTTACGATTATTAGCTAATTCAGGTAATATCGAAAATGCTTTAGAAGAAAATAGTATTTCTAACTGGAAACGCAATGATGATATTATTTTACTTTTATTAGAAGAAGTAAAAGCAAGTACTATTTATCAAGATTACATGAGCAAAACGGAAAGTAATTTTAATGATGATAAATATTTTGTAGCCGATTTATTTTCGGAAGTTATTGCGCCAAATGAAAAACTTTATGATTATATCGAAGATTATAAGTTAACCTGGGTAGACGATTTAGCTTCTGTAAATACTTTAATTTTAAAACAAATTAAAAGTTTAAAATCGGAGGATGATATTTTTAGAGTTTCAGCTTTATACAAAGACGAAGACGATAAAGATTTCGTGAAAAGTTTATTTAGAAAAACGGTTTTAAATGAGCAAGAACTTTCTAAGGAATATATAGATAAAACTCCGAATTGGGATGCTGAACGTATTGCAGAAATGGATACTATTATTTTAAAAATGGCAATTTGCGAATTGTTAAAGTTCCCATCAATTCCAGTAAAAGTAACAATTAACGAATATTTAGAAATTGCCAAAGAGTATTCTACACCAAAAAGTAGTATTTTTATAAACGGAATTTTAGATAATCTTGTAAAAGAATTTAAAAATGAAAACCGTTTAAATAAAGCGGGAAGAGGTTTATTATAAATTTAAAAATAAAAAAATGAAAAGAAGAAACTTATTATCAATCGCATCGTTTTCATTAATTATTGGTTTAGTATCTTGTAATGATGCTGCTAAAAGTAAAATTACTGAAGAAGATATTAAAGCAGTAGAGACAGCAAAAGAATTAGCTACTAAATTGCCAAAAGTATCTTTTGATAAAGCAGAATATGATTTTGGAACAATTACTGAAGGAGATGTTGTTGAAACAGAATTTACAGTTACAAATAACGGAGAATCTGATTTATTAATTTCAGATGCTAAAGCAAGTTGTGGTTGTACAGTTCCAGATTATCCTAAACAACCAATTAAACCAGGAGAATCTGCACCAATTAAAGTTTCATTTAATTCAGCTGGAAAATCTGGGCAACAAAACAAAACGGTTACCCTAACAACAAATACTGAAAACGGAAGCGAAGCCTTTTCAATTAAAGCAAATGTAAATCCAAAACAATAATAGATTATGAATCCAATGATGATAGGTCAGTTGTTACTTATGGTAGCAATTTTCTATTTTTTATTAATACGTCCACAACAACAACGCGTTAAAAAAGAAAAAGCATTTGAAGCGGCTTTGAAGGTTGGCGATAGAATAATTACTAAAGCTGGAATTCATGGTAAAATAGCTGAAATGGCAGATTCGACTGTAGTTATCGAAACTATGGCAGGAAAAATTAAAATGGAAAAATCAGCGATTTCTATGGAAATGAGTGCTAAACTTAGCGAAAAGAAATAATTTCATTTTTGTCATGCTGAACTTGATTCAGTATCTAAACAATAAGACTCCGAAATCGAAGATTCAACGAAGTGAAACAATCTTTTCTTTATGAGATTTCTCGCTTTGCTCGAAATGACAAAGAAAAATTAACGATATTTATCATTAAGACCTTTACCTTCAACAAGTAAAGGTTTTATTTTTTCTAGTCGGGATAGTTTTGTTTTTTCTTGTTTAGCAGTATCAATAAATTCTAAATATTCTCTTTGTTTATAAGGAGAAAGGCTTTCAAATTGCTTTTTTAAAACTGAATTTTCATTTAGAAAATTTTCAAAAAACTCAGAAATAACAGTTTCTTTTTTCTCTTTTTTTATTGCCAATCCTTTTTCTTTAATAGCTATTGCTTCAGTTACGTAAGCTAAGATTATTTTCTCATCAATTTCTTCTTTTGAATTAAATCGCATTTGTCGTAAAGATTTGGTAGTTCCTTCATTAGCATTAATCAAAAGATTTTTATCATCTTTAAGGAAAACGCCATTAAAAAACCAAACTCCAAAATACGACTTAAATCCTCCAATTCCAACCACATTTTTACCGTTGTAAGTATAAATTGGACCACCCCATTTTGTCATTTCAACTAGAGGAGTTTTTCTTAAAATACTATGAAGTAAATCTAATTCTTCACTCCATTGATTGGTTTTGTTCCAAGGATTTTTCTTTTTTTCTTCCATAAATAAGGCAATTGTCGTATTGTTTTCTAAGTCATTTAAAAATAGTTTTGAAAACAAATCAATAATAGTAAAAGTATGAAAAAAATAGTATTGTTTTTTGTAGTTATGGCAAACATTGGCTTTGCTCAAAAAAAATTTTCAAAACTAGAAAAAGAGTTTAAAGAAATAAAATTACCTTTTGAAACTTCAAAAGATTATTATCCTAAAATTGGTTATGATGCACTATATGATGTTGAAGTTGATTTTAAAGCTGAAAACGGATTAGTTTCTGAAATTACTTCAAATTTCAAAGAAAACGGAATGTATTACAATAGTAATTCTCGCTATTTTTCTGTTGGAAAATTTAAATTTAACAACTTTACTTTTATCATTTATTACATAGTAACGAAACACAATTCTGATGGTCATTTAGAATCTTATTACAATATGGATATGTATGATGTTAATGGAACTTGGAAGAATAGTTTTGTAATTGGTGAAAATCGTTATAAATTAAACTATATGAAAGATCCTGTAACGGCTTATGAAGATAAAACTCAAACAAAAATCGAAGTTGAAAAAGGAAATTTAGTTATAAAGAAATTTATGATTCAAAATAATTATGTAAGAACTCCAGATGAAATGAAATTAACCAAATCGACAACTACAACTGAAATAGTAACAATTGATTCAAAAGGAAAAGTTGATATGGTTAGAAAATAAAAAAGGAAGCTAAAAGCTTCCTTTTTTGACACTATCCTAAAAAGTGTGTAAGTTAAAAATAATGGGGTTTGACTTTTTAATTAAAGTTGAACCCTTTTTTCAAAAATAGTTAAGAACTGA
>JACXVH010000426.1 GCA_014763515.1 Flavobacteriaceae bacterium | reverse complement strand
TCTACATTATTAATTTCTTGTGGAGGTGATAAAAGAGAAGAAGTAGCATCTTTGCCTGCAATTTCGGTAAAAGTAGCTGGTATTTCAGAAGCAGATGCAAGTCCGTACGTTTCGGCAAGTGGAAAAATCGAAGCAGAAAACAGTGCTAATTTAAGTACGCGCATGATGGGATTTGTTACTAAAGTAAATGTAAAAGTCGGACAAAAAGTTACAAAAGGACAATTATTAGTTGCTGTAAATAATACCGATTTACAAGCTAAAAAAGCACAAGTAGATGCTTCTATTATTCAAGCACAAGCTGCTTATAATAATGCGAAAAAAGATTATGATCGTTTCGTGAATTTATTTGCACAACAAAGTGCTTCGCAAAAAGAATTAGACGATATGACGGCTCGTTACGAAATGGCTAAAGCTGGTTTAGAAGCTGCAAAACAAATGCGTAACGAAATCAATGCTCAATTTGCCTATTCAAATATTTCAGCTCCTTTTAATGGAGTTGTAACGAATACTTTTGTGAAAGAAGGTGATATGGCAAATCCAGGAATGCCTTTAGTAAGTGTAGAAGGTGCCAAAAAATTGCAAGTAACAGCGATGGTTTCTGAAAGTGATATTGCTTCAATTACTAACGGAATGAAAGTTAAAGTTTTAGTAAAATCATTAGGAACTGAAGTTAATGGAACAGTAAGCGAAGTAAGTTTATCTGCTAAAAATACAGGTGGACAATACTTAGTAAAAATTGATTTGGATAAAACGGATGCTAAAATCTTATCAGGGATGTTTGTAAATGTTCAATTTCCAATCGAAAAGAAAGTAAATGTTACTGCTTCTGATGTTGTTTTAGTTCCAGAAAGTGCATTGGTAAAACAAGGTCAGTTGACAGGAATTTACACGGTTGGTGCAAATAATACAGCTATTTTACGTTGGTTGCGTTTAGGTAAGACTTTTGGAAACCAAGTAGAAGTATTATCAGGTTTAAACAATAAAGAACAATACATTGTTTCAGCTGATGGTAAGTTATTCAA
>JACXVH010000070.1 GCA_014763515.1 Flavobacteriaceae bacterium | reverse complement strand
TAAGAATTCATCCGATAATAAATCTTCTTTTTTCATAAGACTGTGTAAAATTTAAAATTAAACAAAAAAATAATGGGGTTTTAAAACCCCATTATTTTTAACTTACACACTTTTTAGGATAGTGTCAAAAGCCACTCTTTTGAGTGGCTTTTTTTATTTATAAAATAGATTATTTTTGACCTAATTTATCAATTGCTGCTTGAACTTCTAAATCATCTCCTTCAAAAACATGCTCTTCTGTTTTTACTTCTCCATTAACATCTGTTGTTAACGTTACTACAGCTTTCACTTTTCCATCATCACTTTTCTCTTTGGTAACCTTCATATCAACAATCCTAGTCTCAACTCCGTGATTACAATTTGGACCATGAACATGATCTCCATTACCAATATACTTACCATTTTCATCATACTGCGCCATACATTTTTCTTTACAAGCTTCAGAACAACCGTTTGCTTCACACATCGCAGCACATTCCTCTTTTGTTATGGTAACACACTTTGATAAATCGCATTGACCGTGTTCTCCACAAGTCATTTCAGTTTTTGCACAACACGATCCTTTTTCAGTAGTAGCAGAATGACCTCCTAAAATTGGAGCAATTACTAAGCCGATTAAACATGTTAATTTGATTAAAATATTCATAGATGGACCAGAAGTATCTTTAAATGGATCTCCAACAGTATCTCCTGTAACTGCAGCTTTATGTGCATCAGAACCTTTATAAGTCATTTCTCCATTAATTTCAACTCCAGCTTCAAAAGATTTTTTAGCATTATCCCAAGCACCACCAGCATTATTTTGAAATACAGCCCAAAGTACACCTGAAACAGTAACACCCGCCATATAACCACCTAACATTTCTGCTACTAATTGGTTATTATCTGGATATACTAACATTCCGATTAAAACAATAGCAATAGGGAAACCAATAGTTAAGATACCTGGCAACATCATTTCGCGCAAAGCCGCTTTAGTTGAAATTTCAACACATTTTCCGTATTCTGGTTTACCTGTTCCTTCCATAATACCTGGAATATCTTTGAACTGACGACGTACTTCATATACCATGTCCATTGCTGCTTTACCTACAGAATTCATTGCTAATGCAGAGAAAACTACAGGAATCATACCTCCTATAAACAACATTGCTAATACCGGTGCTTTGAAAATGTTAATACCATCAATTCCTGTAAACGTTACATAAGCAGCAAATAAAGCTAACGAAGTTAAAGCCGCAGAAGCAATTGCGAAACCTTTACCAGTTGCAGCAGTTGTATTTCCAACTGAATCTAAAATATCTGTACGAGTACGCACTTCTTTTGGTAATTCACTCATTTCAGCGATTCCACCTGCGTTGTCAGAAATTGGTCCGAAAGCGTCGATTGCTAATTGCATTGCTGTTGTAGCCATCATTGCAGAGGCCGCTAAAGCAACACCATAGAATCCAGCTAAAGCATAAGAAGCCCAAATTGCACCTCCAAATAATAAAACTGTTGGGAAAGTAGAAATCATTCCCGTTGCTAAACCAGCGATTACGTTAGTTCCTGCTCCAGTTGATGATTTTTGAACGATAGCCAATACTGGTTTTGTACCAAGCCCTGTATAATATTCTGTTACGGATGAAATAGCTCCACCTACAAATAAACCTACAATTGTTGCATAGAAAACTCTCATTGATGAAATTTCTTTCAAACCTTCACCATAAAATTCCATTTTCATTGTCTCAGGCAGCATATATTGCACAAGAAAATAACATGAGATTAGAGTTAATAGGATAGAAACCCAATTTCCAATATTTAATGCTTTTTGTACTTGCGCTTCTTTAGCATCGTCGCTTGCAATTTTAACTAACATTGTTCCAATGATAGAAAATAAAATTCCAAAACCAGCAATTGCCATTGGTAATAAAATCGGTCCAATTCCTCCGAAAGCGTCATCGATTTTACCTCCCATATCTTGAATTACGTAATTTCCTAAAACCATTGCCGCCAAAACTGTAGCTACATACGAACCAAATAAATCAGCCCCCATACCCGCAACGTCTCCAACGTTATCACCAACGTTATCTGCAATTGTAGCAGGATTACGTGGATCGTCTTCTGGAATACCCGCTTCAACTTTTCCTACTAAGTCAGCACCTACATCGGCAGCTTTTGTATAAATTCCACCACCAACACGAGCGAACAATGCGATTGACTCAGCTCCTAATGAAAAACCAGCAAGAGTTTCAAGAACTACTGTCATTCCATCTGTATCTGTCCAAACACCACCCATGAACATTTGGAAAAATAATATAAAGAATCCTGTTAATCCTAAAACTGCTAAACCTGCAACTCCTAACCCCATAACGGTACCTCCACCAAAAGAAACTTTTAATGCTTGTGGTAAGCTAGTACGAGCCGCTTGTGTTGTACGAACGTTTGTTTTTGTAGCAATCTTCATTCCCATGTTTCCTGCTAGAGCAGAAAAAATAGCTCCAAAAATGAAAGCTACAACTATTAATAAATGTGTTTTAACACCAGGTATAAAAGTAATTCCAGCCAAAACAACACTTGCTATCAAAACAAATACCGCTAATAATCGATATTCTGCTTTTAAAAATGCTAAGGCTCCTTCGTAAATGTAATCTGAAATTTCTTTCATTTTACCATCTCCGGCATCTTGTTTAAGAACCCAAGCGCGTTTGGCTGCCATAAATGCCAATCCCAATAGTGCCATTACTATTGGAACGTAAATCATCATTGATTCCATAAAATATAAATTAGATTTTGTTAGTTTATTTTATGGTAATATTAAGAAAATAAAACAAAAAAGGCAATATTTTTAGAAAAATACTGCCTTTTTATTTAAAATCTAATTGATTATTTAATACTGAATAATCCTTCTGGTTTATTTTCAAGTTCATTGAAACGATTGGTACATTTTTTTAAGATTTCTTTTGCTTCATTTACGTCTCCCCAACCTTCAACATCAACTTTTTTATTTTCTAAATCTTTATATACTTGAAAGAAGTGTTCGATTTCTTTAATTAAATGTGGATTTACATCTTTTAAATCGTTTAATTTATTCCAAATTGGATCAGAAACTGGTACGCAAATTACTTTTTCATCAGGACCTTTATCATCTGCCATGTGGAAAACACCAATTGGTTTCACTTCCATAACACAACCAGGGAATGTTGGTTCGTTTACTAATACTAAAACATCTAATGGATCACCATCTAAAGCTAAAGTTTCTGGAATAAAACCATAATCTGCAGGATACATCATTGACGAAAACAACATTCTGTCAAAACGCATTCTTTTTAATTCAAAATCGTACTCGTATTTGTTTCTACTTCCTCTTGGAATCTCAATCAATACATCAAATGTAGTAATTTTATCTGCTGTCATTATTTTATGTTTTTAAAGCGGGTGCAAAGTTACCATTATAAAACATGAGAAGCAAAAGAGTTTTGCAAAAAAAGTATAGATTTTACAAAGATTTAATATGCAATCTTTCTACCTCGTTTTTGTAAATAATAATGCCAAAGAAAATAAGTAGCCACCGAACGATAAGGTTTCCATTTTTGAGCATAGATTTGCATTTCTTCTTTAGTATGAATATCTAAAAGTTCTCTCATGGTATTTACCACTGCAATATCTCCGAGTGGAATTATATCCATTGAATTCAGGCAAAACATCAGGTAAATATCAATTGTCCAATTACCGATGCCTTTGATTCTAATTAACTCTTGGCGAACAATTTCAGCATCTTTGTAAGCCAAACTCTTTAAATCCAATTCTTTTGACAAAATGGCTTCAGCAAGCGCTTTTATGTATTTTGTTTTTTGACGGCTCACTCCACAAGCACGAAAATCTTCATCTGGAAATAGAATAAGGTTTTCTGGATGAAATTCAGGAATTGCTTTTTTAAGTCTTAAAAATGTTGCTTTTGCAGAATCTATTGAAACTTGTTGTTCTAAAATAAGTAGAACTAAGGTTTCAAATCCTTGAGGCTTTTTTGGCTGAGTAGGCATTCCATATTCTTGAATAATTTTTTCAAAAATAACATCAGCATTAAGAAGATAATCTATTCCTTGTTTCATTAAAAATAGAATCCAAAAGAGGCTCTAACTGCAAACTTTCTTGTATTCGGCATATCTAAATAACTTCCTCTCCAAGCAAAATCGATTCTCAATACTTTGAAAATATTTCCAACACCCGCATGATATTCCCAATATAAATTCTCTGGTGAAACATAATTTAACCCTGAGGCATTAATCATAATATTTTCTTTAGAAACATTACCTACAACACCTTTTACACCAACAATTTCTCTTAAATTTAGCATTCTTAAATAAGGAACTCTCGAAAATAGACGTCCCCCAAAATTATGTTCAAAATGTAGAGAAGCATATTCATCGGCAACAAAATCGTAATAATCTAACAAATTATAAGTGTTTTCTATAGAAAAATAAGATTGATTACCAGGAATTACACCCATTAAACCAAGTGGCACCTCTCCAAATATTTTACCCGCTTCAAAAGTTGTAAACAAACGCCCAAAACCACCTATTAAAACTGGCTGTCTATAATAAAACTGTACTTTTTGATAGTTAAAATCGCTATTGAAAACACCTTTCATACCATTACTGTAACTCAAAAATAATCGAGCATAATTGTTGTCCACCTCTAATCGATCTACACCATAACCAACAGTTTTTCTTTTTGGTGTATACTCTGCCACTAAATTGATTTCAGCTTGTTTAACTTCACTTTTAATTTCAGTTTGCGTTAAATCGGTATAATAATCTAGACTAAATTCACTAGATGCTGACTTTAACGTACGGTAAGAGAAATTAGTTTGGAAAATAAAATTTTTAACAGGTTCCATTTCAAAGCCTAGAGTTGTTAAATTAATAGAAGTCAACTTATTATTTGTTCCTGATGAAAATAAGGAAGAAGAAGCAAAGCTTCTACCTAAAACATCATTTGAAGTAGTTAAACTAACCCCTATTTGTTCTACATCTCTTCTGTTTCCTAAAGATAGTATTATTCTATTTTTAGTATCTACCATCCATTTTCCTAGTAGACCATATTTTACTTTATTATCTTTAAAGCCATAAGCCGTATAACCTTGTAATCTCCATTTATCGTTGGGTCCAAAATAAGTTCTACCTCCTGCTCTAATTCTTAAACCTTCAACATCATTATATCCAAACGTTGAGAAAATTGGTCCGCAATCAAATTTACCAACCTGAATATAACCACTACCAAGTATGGTGGCTAAATTGTATATTTTTTTAAACTTTGGAACAGTTTGTAGTGTATCGAGCATTTTGTAAATGCCTGATTCATTTTCATTTAACTCTTCAAATCTATTTTCATTCCAAAATTCATCAGTTTTAGTAAAAACTTCATTATGATAAAAATTAACTTCCTCCCTATAGAATTTATCGTCTTTAGGTTCATTAAAAACATGATTTTTTACAACGGTTGTTCGCTTCCCATAAACACCCTTTGACTCTTCTTTTTTAGACAAACTAAAATCGGACATCATGTAATCCCTTTTCAACAAGAAAACAGAATCATTTAAAACATCAAATTCTTGCTCAATGTAGATTTCTTTAACCCAGTTTATATTTGCACTTTTGCTTGCTTCTAGGTTAATTTTTTTAATTGCCCATGTAGAATCGTTAACCCAAAAATCGCCTTTAAATGTTAATTCATTTTTTCTTCGTGGATAATACACAATATTGTAACACCATTTATTATCTATATAAGCACTATCACTTAAGACATAATTATAAACATCAATACCAGTTCTAGATAAAGGGCTTACAAATGATTTATCAAAAAACTTTAAATAGTTATTGTAAATATCATAATCAGCATATAAATCTTTAATAAATGTATTTACTCCATCTCCGTTTCCAAAACCAGAATTTTTATTTGCCTTTAAAATTTCTTTTTTCTTCTTTTTTACATTATCACCATAAACCTCGAGTAAACTCTCGTTAATAAAAATTGGTAAATATGTTTTTCCTGTAATTCTAGAAGTATCAATATTATCAAATATAAATTCCATTCCTTTAAATACTTTACTATTCATAAAAGCACTATCAATGGTATTCATATCAAACTCAACCTTTTCATATTTTTCATACTTATATTGATCAAACATGTAAAGTCCGTTTTTCTTTTTTCTAGCCCAAATTTTTCTTAAAATATCAATAGCAGGATTATTCTTTTTAGAAGTTTTACCAGTATAAACTATTACCTCTTTTAAAGTCGTTCCTTCTTTTAAAACAATTTTAAGATTGCTATTTAACCCTTTTTTTAAAGGAATTTCTTGCGTTTCAAAACCAACAAACGAAACTACTAACGTTGAATAATTTTCATCGGATTCAAAATAGAAATTTCCATTTTCATCTGTAATAACTCCAGTTTTAGAATTTTTAAAAAACACATTAGCAAAAGCAACAGGTTCATCAAATTCATCCATAACCTTTCCACCTACTTTTGTTTGCGCAATAGTTAGTGTAGTGAAAAACAAAAAAAACAATATTTTCTTTATCATAAGCTATCAAAAAAAAACTTCATCAGTTTTGCTGATGAAGTTCCAAATATAAGAAGTTAAATTTTATTTGTATGCTACTTTTTTAACAGCTTTGATAACATCGCTTGCATTTGGCAACCATTCTTTTAATAATGCTGGAGAATATGGTGCAGGAGCATCAGCTGTTGTTATTCTTTGTACTGGAGCATCTAAATAATCAAAAGCTCTCTCTTGAACCATATAAGTAATTTCTGAAGCAACCGAAGCAAAAGGCCAAGCCTCTTCTAAAACTACTAATCTATTTGTTTTCTTAACAGAGTTAATAATTGCATCATAATCCATTGGGCGTGCTTCTTTAATGATTTTTCCAAAAGAAACGATTGTCACATCAGAACCTTCTCTTTTAATATCAGCAACTCCTAGTGGAATTGTATATTCTCCCTCAGGTACTTCACCTTTATCTCCATACATTTGCTCAGATTCCATAAAAATCACAGGATCGTTATCACGAATAGCTGATTTTAATAATCCTTTTGCATCATATGGATTTGAAGGTACTACAACTTTTAAACCTGGACAATTTGCATACCAATTTTCAAAAGCTTGAGAGTGGGTTGCCGCTAACTGACCTGCTGATGCTGTTGGACCTCTAAATACAATAGGAATATTGAACTGTCCACCAGACATTTGACGCATTTTTGCCGCGTTATTAATAATTTGATCAATACCAACCAATGAGAAGTTAAATGTCATAAACTCAACAATTGGTCTATTACCATTCATTGCAGAACCAACTGCAATCCCAGCAAAACCTAACTCAGCAATAGGTGCATCGATAACTCTTTTTGGGCCAAACTCATCAAGCATTCCTTTAGACGCTTTGTAAGCTCCATTATATTCAGCAACTTCTTCTCCTATTAAATATATAGACTCATCGCGACGCATTTCTTCACTCATTGCCTCGCAAACTGCTTCTCTAAATTGTATTGTTTTCATTGTTTTAATTTCTATGAATGGCAAAAATAGAAAAAATAGCCGATTAAAAATAACTCTATTGTCTTAAAAATAACTATAACGGTTTCGTAAATTTACTTTTTTTAAAAAATATTATGCACGCATAGTATTTTTTGGATTATTTTTATTAATTTCGTAACCATTATTGATTATTAAACATAAACTATTTAAGTAATGAAAATACTAGTTTGCATCAGTCATGTGCCTGATACTACTTCAAAAATCAACTTTACAAATGGAGACACTGAATTTGACACTAATGGTGTACAATTTGTAATCAATCCAAATGACGAATTTGGTTTAACAAAAGCAGTTATTATAAAAGAACAAACAGGAGCAAATGTTACTGTAGTTAACGTTGGTGGAGCTGACGCAGAAGCAACATTAAGAAAAGCATTAGCTATTGGTGCTGATGAAGCTATTAGAGTAAACGCAAATCCAACTGATGGAATGTTTGTTGCAAAACAACTTGCTGAAGTTGTTAAAGAAGGTGGATATGACTTAGTGATTGCGGGTACCGAATCTATTGATTACAATGGAGGTATGGTTCCTGGTATGTTAGCTGCCATGTTAGGTTATAATTTTGTTAATTCTTCTATTGGTCTAGAAGTAACTGGAAATGAAGCTAAAATTGTTCGTGAAATTGACGGAGGAAAAGAAACTGTTTCAACAAGCTTACCTTTAGTTATTGGAGGGAAAAAAGGTTTAGTTGAAGAGAAAGATTTACGTATTCCAAATATGAGAGGAATTATGATGGCGCGTTCAAAAGCTTTAACAGTAAAAGAACCAACAGGTGACACTGTAGCAACTAAAGTTGTAAAATTTGAGAAACCAGCTCCAAAATCGGCTTGTAAAATGATTAGTCCTGACAATATTGACGAATTAATCAGTTTATTACATAACGAAGCTAAAGTAATCTAATTTTAAAAATTAAATTTTAAGAAATCATGTCAATTTTAATATACGCAGAATCTTCTGAAGGAAAATTTAAAAAAGTTGCATTAGAATTAGCTTCTTATGCAAAAAAAGTTGCTGACAGTTTAGGAACAACTGTAACTGCAGTTACAGTAAATAATTCTAATGTTAGCGATTTATCAAAATACGGTGTAAGTAAAGTTTTAAAAGTAACTAACGATAAATTAACCAACTTTAATGCAAAAGCTTATGCAGATGTTATTAAACAAGCTGTAGAAAAAGAAGGAACAAAAGTTGTAGCATTATCATCAACAACTGATAGTTTATATTTAGCTCCAATTGTAGCAGTTGCTTTAAATGCAGGATACGCTTCAAATGTTGTAGCACTTCCTGTAAGCACTTCTCCTTTTCAAGTAAAAAGAACTGCTTTTTCTAATAAAGCTTTCAATATTACAGAAATCAATACAGATGTTAAAGTTATTGGTTTAGCTAAAAACTCATTTGGTTTAGCAGAAGATGCTGTTTCGTTAACTGAAGAAGATTTTAGTCCATCATTAAACGATGCAGATTTTTCAGTAAAAACTGAGAATGTAGAAAAAGTGACTGGTAAAGTAACTATAGCTGATGCTGAAATTGTAGTTTCTGCAGGTCGTGGTTTAAAAGGACCTGAAAATTGGGGAATGATTGAAGATTTAGCGTCCGTTTTAGGAGCAGCTACTGCTTGTTCTAAACCAGTTTCAGATATCGGTTGGAGACCTCACGGAGAACACGTTGGTCAAACAGGAAAACCAGTTGCCGCTAATCTTTACATTGCAGTTGGTATTTCTGGAGCAATTCAACATATTGCTGGTATTAACGCATCTAAAGTTAAAGTTGTAATTAATACTGATGCCGAGGCGCCATTCTTTAAGGTTGCTGATTATGGTATTGTAGGCGACGCTTTTGAAGTTGTACCAAAATTAGTAGAGAAATTAAAAGAATTTAAAGCTAATAATGCATAATTTTTAGATTTATTTCAAACTTAATATTAGAAAATTAGAGTTATCTTTGTTTAGATAGCTCTTTTTTTTATTTTTGACCCCTTATTCAAATTTGCTATCATTTATAATGATTTTGATTTATGAGTTTAGTTAAACTTACAATAAAAGGAATTTCTTACAGCCAAACACAAAATGGAGCTTATGCCCTAATTTTGAACGAAGTTGATGGTGAAAGAAATCTTCCTATCGTAATTGGTGCTTTCGAAGCGCAATCTATTGCTATAGCATTAGAAAAAGAAATAAAACCACCTCGCCCATTAACGCACGACTTATTTAAAAGTTTTGCCGATAGATTTGATATTGTAGTAAAACAAGTTATCATTCACAAATTAGTTGACGGTGTTTTCTTTTCAAGTATTATTTGCGAAAGAGACAAAATTGAAGAAATTATTGACGCTCGTACTTCAGATGCAATTGCATTAGCCATTCGATTTAATGCTCCTATTTTTACTTACAAAAACATTTTAGATAAAGCTGGTATTTATTTAAATATGAATAGTTCCGACAAAGATAACGAAGACGAGGATGGAGACGAAGCCTTATCTACACCAGAAACTTTTGGCATTAAAAGCGAAAAAAGTATAAATCCAGGCGATTTTAGCCATTATACAATTGAAGAGCTTTATGCTAAACTCGATGAAGCAGTTCAAAATGAAGACTATGAAAAAGCTGCTAAAATTAGAGACGAAATTTCAAGAAAAGAATCATAATATAACCTATACTAATCAAATGATTAAAAAAATATTACCACTATTTTTTTCGCTATTTTTTGTTTTTTCTTTCGGTCAAGAAATTGAAAAAAAATGGCAATTAAGCTCTTCTAATGGCGACTTTTTAGAACTAAAAGAAGGAAGTTATAATTTAAAATTATCAAACGATAGCATCTCCCAAAATGGAGATTATTTGGTACAAGATAATTTTTTATTCTTGTTTGAAAACGGTTCTGATTCTCCAACAAAACGTTTTAGAATAGAAACCAAAACTGACTCCACTCTTACATTAAAAAAAGGAGAAAAAGCATATTCTTTCTTTTCATCGAATAAAGTAAAAAAAGAAACCAAATCTTCTGAATTAATCCCAAATCAAGGTTTAACTGCTCTTGGTCTAGGAAGAGGGGTTTTAGGAATGATTTGTTTGTTAGCTGTAGCATTTCTTTTCAGCTCAAATAGAAAAGCTATCAATTGGAAAACAGTTGGATTAGGCCTTTCTGCCCAGTTATTTCTAGCTGTTGGGGTTTTAAAAATTCCATTTGTTAAAGCTGCATTCGAATTTGTTGGTAATCTTTTTGTATTAGTACTAGATTTTACAAGAGCTGGTAGTGAATTTTTATTAGGCGGGATGATGAATGTAGAAAGCTTTGGGTTCATCTTTTTGTTCCAAGTTTTACCTACAATTATTTTCTTCTCTGCTTTAACTTCGGTATTATTCTATTTAGGTGTAATTCAAATTGTAGTAAAAGGAATGGCTTTAGTTTTAACTAAAATCTTACAAATTTCGGGGGCAGAAAGCTTATCTGTTGCAGGTAATATCTTTTTAGGACAAACAGAAGCACCTTTAATGATTAAAGCTTATTTAGAAAAAATGAATAAAAGCGAAATTCTATTAGTAATGATTGGCGGAATGGCAACTGTTGCTGGTGGAGTTTTAGCTGCATACATTGGATTTTTAGGTGGAAACGACCCTGTATTGCGTTTAGAATTTGCGAAACATCTTTTAGCTGCATCTGTAATGGCTGCTCCTGGTGCTATTGTGGTTTCTAAAATTTTATATCCTCAAACCGAAAGTATAAATACTAATGTTGAAGTCACAAAAGATAAAATTGGTTCAAACATTCTTGATGCTATTGCTACAGGAACTACTGAAGGTTTAAAATTAGCTGCTAATGTTGCTGCTATGCTATTAGTTTTTATTGCTTTTATTGCCATGATTAATTACACTTTAGGTTGGATTGGCGATTGGAGCGGATTAAACGAAGTTATAGCTAACAATACACCGTATTCTAAATTTTCATTAGAAACTATCTTAGGAATTGTTTTTGCACCTTTAATGTGGTTAATTGGTGTAGCAACAGAAGACATGATGTTAATGGGACAATTATTAGGAATTAAATTAGCAGCATCTGAATTTGTAGGTTATATTCAATTAGCAGAATTAAAAAATGCAGCAAATGAAATTAAAGGTTAATGGATGAGAAATTTTAGAGATTTAGAAATTTGGAAAGATGCAAGAATTCTTGTAAAAGAAATTTATATTCTAACTGAAACCTTACCTGAAAATGAGAAATTTGTATTAATTTCTCAAATTAATAGATGTGCTATTTCAATTCCTTCAAATATAGCAGAAGGTTGTGCTAAAAGTTCTAATAAAGATTTTTGTAGATTTTTAGAAATTAGTCTTGGTTCTTGCTATGAATTAGAAACACAACTTATATTATGTTCTGATTTAGAATTTATTTCTTTGGAAATAGTTGAAACAAAAATTATATTTATACAAAAATTGGAAAGAAAAATAGGTTCGTTTATAAATTTTTTAAAGAATAGCAACCTTTAACCGTTTACCCTTAACCATTAGCTAAAACTTATGAAACAATACCACGACTTAGTAAAACATGTATTAGAGAATGGAAATCAAAAAGGCGATAGAACAGGAACAGGAACTATTAGTGTTTTTGGTTACCAAATGCGATTTGATTTAAGCGAAGGATTTCCTATGGTTACCACAAAAAAATTACATTTAAAATCGATTATACATGAATTGTTGTGGTTTTTAAAAGGAGAAACCAATATTGCTTATTTAAAAGAAAATGGGGTTAGAATTTGGGACGAATGGGCCGATGAAAATGGCGATTTAGGTCCGGTTTATGGTCATCAATGGCGTAATTGGAACAGCGAAGAAATTGATCAAATTACAGAATTAATTGAAACCATAAAGAAAAATCCAAATAGTAGAAGAATGTTAGTCTCTGCATGGAACCCAAGTGTTTTACCTAATACTTCTGTTTCATTTGCAGAAAATGT
>JACXVH010000425.1 GCA_014763515.1 Flavobacteriaceae bacterium | reverse complement strand
ATCGGGATTAGCGGTGAAAATTCCGTCTACGTGTGTGTAATTTTGGAATTCTTCAGCGTTTAGATAATTTGCTAATAAAGAAGCGGTGTAATTACTTCCGTTTCTCCCTAAAGTCGTGGTTTCATTGTGTAATGTTGAACCAATAAATCCCGTTACAATATTGACTTTATCCGTATTTTTCTCAAAATAATTCAAGACATTTTGCTTTGAAACAGCTTCAATTGGTTGTGCATTTCCAAAATTTATATCCGTTTTTATCAATTGTCGCGCATCTGAAAATTGTGCTTTGATGCTGTTCTCGTTCAATACATAAGCTACATATTTTGCTGATAGAATTTCGCCATAAGCAATGACTTGGTCTTTGATTTTTTCGCTGTAATCACCTAAAAGCGAAACGCCTTCTAATAATTTCTGTAAGACCGAGAATTCTTCTTCGAAGATGTTTTCTTTCAAACCTTCTAATTGGTATTTTTTGAATTGCTCAAAATCCGCTTGAAAATTAATGTTAGCTTGTGCTTTTTTTAGTAGAATTACCAATTCATCAGTAGCGTTTCCTCTTGCCGAAACTACCACTGCGATAGGTTCGTTATTGAAATATTTTTGAGCAATTGTTTGAATCACTTTTTGTAATCCTTCTCCGTTTGCTAATGATTTTCCTCCAAATTTTAATATTTTCATTTTTTTAGATTTTATTTTTCAGTGGTAAAAAATGGTATCGCATTTTTAATTAGATTTTGCTTTCGCAAAAAGTTTTGTGAGCGATTTCATCTTAATTAAATATAGGTTTTAGTATGCTGTTTAGTTGTTCAAATTCTATCAAGAAAGCATCGTGTCCGTGAATGGATTTGATTTCGTGATAAAATACATTGTTTTTATAGTTTTTGACTTCCTGAAAAGCGGTTTTGATTTCGTTTGCCGTAAAAAAGTAATCGGTATCCACACTTATTAAATGAATATTCGATGTAATGTTTGTAATAACTTCTGACTTACTTTTGTTTTTAAAAATATCAGTAGTTTTCAATAAATGATTC
>JACXVH010000069.1 GCA_014763515.1 Flavobacteriaceae bacterium | reverse complement strand
TTAGAATCGGCTTCCACTTCAACAAAAAAGTTGTTTCCTTGTTTAATTACCACTTCTAAACCAGTATTTGCATCTACAGCAGTAAAATTGGTTACTTTTCTTTTAGAAGTAGTTACGTTACCATCTCCAGAAATTGAATTAAAATTAACGCAACTGGTCATAAACAACGCAATAAGCGTTGCAATAATAATTTTAGTTAATTGAATAATTAGTTTGATCATGGTTGTTTTTTTATAGTTGTTATTTTGTTTGTATATCTAAATGGTTTTCATCTACATTTATTTTTACTTCTTTATTATTTAATTTGATAGTTAAGTTTTCATTTAAAGTATCTATTTCTTCTTCCTCTTTAGGGCAAGTTAAACACTCTAATTCTTTATCTACTAATTGGTAATAATTGTTTTCGTCACCGTAATAAATGTTAATTTCAGAATTCCAAGATGATAAATAATGACTTACAGTTTCATCTGGATAAATAATAATTCCTTTAGGTAAATATAAATAGACATGAACTTCTTGATCTCTAAACTTATTTTCAAAATCTGTTGTAAAGAAGTTGTCTAAATTAATGTTATTTTCTTGTATTTCAAAATGATAGTTAATTTTTTCTGCAAATTTTTTAGCATCAGTGTGCGATTTTCCGTTAGCTGTTTTTGCAACTTGAATGTATGGAGTTGCTTCTTCAGTTCTCATTAAATGTAAACGAACATCATTAGAAAATATTACTTCATTATTATTTTCGTCGTGCGTATATTTTTTTGAAGTTCTATCGTCAATATGTTTTGTAAAGAAATCATTATACTTCATTTTAATGTATAACGTATCTGTAGGTTGTATTACAATTTCTTGTTTTTGTTCTACGCGTCCTTCAATACTTTTTTCAGTTACTTGTTGTATTCCTAAATAGATAATAGCAATTATTGAAACAATCCAAATGGCTAATAATGAATATTTAAAATAGTTTCCTATTGGGCGCATATTTGTAACTAACAGTTTTAATCCTAAGATTAATAAAAACAACATAGGAATGCCAATACTTAACAGCATTAAAAATCCTTGAATCCATAATGGAACTGTAAATTCAAAAGGAACGTCATAATGGTTAAAGATAAAATGTTCAGGTAACGAAGAAGAAAAAATCATAATTACACTAAAAATAACTATCCCTAAAAGTGAAGCTGCAGCAAAAAGAATTATAAAAACTCCAATTATTTTACCTATTGCTTTGAAAATTGCCAAAAAAATGTTGCCAATTGTTGTTGCTATTTGATTCGCTCCAGATTTTGCTGTGTTGGTAATTTTTTCATGATCTAAATTGTTTATTTTATCTGAAATTTCACCAATTCCTTCCTTTACTTTTTTCTCGATATTTGAAATATTAATAGGTTCGCCACGCATCTCTAATTTTTGAGAAGTGGTTACCGCTTCTGGAATTAAAATCCATAATACCAAATAAATTAATAACGATGTTCCAAAGCTTATAAAAGGAGAGATTATGAATAAGATTCTCACCCAAAGCGGATCGATATTAAAATAATGACCTAAACCTGAAGCAACACCACCTAATATTGAATTGTCTCTATCTCTATATAATCTTCTTGTCTTTGAAGAATAGTTATCACTAGAATAATTAGATTTTGAATGATATGTAGGTTCTTCGTCAATTCTATAATCTTCTGGTTGTCCCATTATTGCAATAACGTCGTCAACTTCTACAAGACTAATTACTTGATTTTCGTTTTTAAGTTTTTCTTGAAAAAGTTCCGCAATACGACTTTCAATATCTTTAATTATTTCTTCACGACCTTCTGGATCTAGTGAACGTCTTACGGCGTCGAAATAACGTGTAAGTTTTTGGTAAGCATCTTCATCTATATGAAAGAAAAAACCACCTAAATTTATGCTTATTGTTTTGTTCATGACTTTTAGTTTTGATTGGATTGAGTTATGATATTTACGGCATCAGATAATTCGGTCCAAGTGCCATTTAATTCTTTTAAAAATTCTTGTCCATCTTCGGTTAAACCATAATACTTTCTTGGAGGCCCAGATGAAGATTCTTCCCATCTATAGTTTAATAACCCATCGTTTTTTAGTCGAGTTAACAAAGGGTAAACTGTTCCTTCTACTACTAGAAGTCGCGCATTTTTTAGAGTTTCTAGAATTTCCGATGTGTATGCTTCTTTGTCTTTTAAGACCGATAAAATACAGAATTCTAAAACACCTTTACGCATTTGTGCTTTTGTGTTTTCAATATTCATAATTCTTTTCTTTTTTTACTATCTGATTGATTTTCAGATAAAATTAGACTGTTCATTTTTGATGATGATTAAATTGATTGATGATTGATTTTTTATTTAATAAAATTTATTGTGAATGGATATTTATACAAGTAACCGTCTGCACTTTTATAAGCAGCATAGATTACTAAAAAGAATTCTGATAATTTTAGTATTACAAATAATAATACAGCAACAAAACCCACTAAAATCATTCCAGTTATATTTTGACTCGAAATGATATTATTAAATTCTAATACATTATGATTAAGTTCCGCAATATTAATTAAGTTAAATAACCATATAACAAATGTTGGTATAGCAATCACGGCAAATACAAGTGAGTACAGTAACATACTTAATTGAAAATTTAGAGCTTGCTTACCATGATGATTAACAAAATCAGATTTATCTTTATTTGATGTCCATATAATTAAAGGGAAAATGTAATTTCCAAATGGAAAAATAAATTGCGATAATGCACTTAAATGTGTTAATGAAGCTAAGCTTCTTTCGTTTGATGTTTTCATCTTTTTTGTTTTTTATGTTTATTAATGATACTAAAAAGAAAACCTAGTTCATTACATAAGCAACTAATTTCTTTTACAAAGATAAGTCTAAAAAAAGGTATTGTGTTACGCATAGTACTTAAAATTAACATTTTTTTAACAAATATAAATTTATTATGAATGCATAGTATTTTTTGTATATTTACCGAAAATACAAGTATTATGCAGTTTACACCGTCTAAATTAAACACTTTTATGTTTTTTAAATTGCCATCTGCTTTTTGGAGCGGAGTACGAGTAAAAAGCATTACACCCGAAACATGTCAAGTACAAGTTAAGTATAAGTGGATGAATCAAAACCCATTTAATTCTATGTATTTTGCTGTACAGGCAATGGCAGCCGAATTTACAACCGGAGCCTTAGTAATGTACCAAATAAAAGAAAGTGGAAAGAGTATTTCAATGCTTGTTGCTCAAAACAAGGCTGTTTTTACAAAAAAAGCAACTGGTTTAATTACTTTTAAATGTGTAGAGGGTAATTTAATAAAAGAAACAATAGATAAAGCTGTTGCAAGTGGCGAGGGGCAAACTATTTGGTTAACGTCAATTGGTGTAAACGAAAAAGGGGAACAAGTCTCTGAAATGAAATTTGAGTGGACAGTAAGACTAAGAAATTAAGTTAAAAAGATAAAATACAAAGCATATTTTTTTACTTAATTTCATTTTCAAATCGGCAAATTTTCAAATTAATAACAAATCAAACATCTGTTAACAAAAGTTAATTTACTTACTTTTCCATTTCATACTTCGTAAATTTGAAAATAAAGAAAATTAAAAATGAAAGTTTTAGTAACAGGTGCAACAGGTTTAATAGGAAGCGAATTAGTAAAATTATTGCTTCAAAACGGAGTGCATGTTCATTACTTAACCACATCTAAATCCAAGTTAGAGAAAGAAGAAAATTTTAAAGGCTTTTATTGGAATCCAGCAAGTGGAGAAATAGATGCTAATGCTTTCGAAGAAGTTGAAACAATTATTCATTTGGCAGGTGAATCTATTTCAAATAGATGGACGTCCACCAACAAACAAAAAATTATAGAGAGTAGAGTACTTTCTACACGATTATTATATCAATTTTTATCTAAAAATAGTCATAACGTTAATCATTTTATTGCAGCTTCAGCCATTGGGATTTATCCTAATAGTTTAGAAAAAGTTCATACTGAGGAAGATCTAGAGGTCGATAATTCTTTTTTAGGATATGTAGTTGCTAAGTGGGAAGATGAGGTCGATACAATTTCTAAATTAGACATTAAAGTTGCAAAAATTAGAACAGGTTTAGTGCTTTCTAGTAAAGGGGGCGCTTTGTTAGAATTAATAAAACCCATTAAGTTAGGTTTAGGAGCCGCATTAGGAACTGGAAATCAATATCAATCTTGGATACATATTTATGATTTAGTTCATATGTATCATTTTACATTGCAAAATAAATTAGAAGGAATTTACAATGCCGTTTCTCCTTATCCCATTTCAAATGAAGGTTTAACTCAAGCGATTGCTAAACAAATTTCTAAGCCGCTATTTTTACCTAATGTTCCTAAAATTGTACTTAAAATAATTTTAGGAGAAATGTATTACTTATTAATTGCAAGTCAGAACGTTAGTGCAAAAAAAATATTAAAAAAAGGATTCCAATTTAAATATGCAACTATAGAAAAAGCATTACAAAACTTATTGCCATAAAAAAGGTAGTCAATTGACTGCCTTTTTTTAAAATAACGCTTTTATAATTTGATTTATTTAGATGCTTTTACTTTTATTTCCAAACAAACTTGTCTCTAATATTTTTTAAGTTTTCTCAAATTTCTAAAATTGATCTTTAAAAATCGTTAAATAAAAATTAAAATTTTATCAAATTATAAAATAATCGCTGACAATTTGGCATTTTAGATGCTTTGGCAATACATTTGCACTCTGAATTTTTATTAAAAATTTTTGGAAAATGAGTCAAGAAAATACAGAAAACATAGAAAAAGATAACATTCAACAAGAGAATCAAGAAATTCCACAGCCAGAACTGACAGTAGAAGAGAAACTTCAAGAAGAATTAGCAAACGAAAAAGATAAATTTTTACGTTTATTTGCAGAGTTTGAAAATTTTAAGAAGAGAACTACTAAAGAAAGGATTGATTTATTTAAAACTGCAAATCAAGAAGTTTTACAAGCAATGTTACCCGTTCTAGATGATTTTGATAGAGCTTGGTCACAAATTTCTAACTCAGATGATGAAGCACTAGTTAAAGGTGTGGCGTTAATTCATGAGAAATTGAAATCTACTTTAACTTCAAAAGGATTAGAATTAGTAGAAATTAAAGTTGGAGATAGTTTTGATGCAGATTTTGCTGAAGCAATAACGCAAATACCAGCTCCTTCAGAAGATTTAAAAGGAAAAATTGTAGATGTAATTGAAAAAGGTTACAAATTAGGAGACAAAATTATTCGTTTTCCTAAAGTGGTAATTGGAAATTAAAAAATATTATGAGTAAGAAAGACTATTACGAAATATTAGGAATCTCAAAAGGTGCGTCTGCCGAAGAAATAAAGAAAGCATATCGTAAAAAAGCTATTCAATATCACCCTGATAAAAATCCAGGTGATAAAGAAGCAGAAGAAAACTTTAAATTAGCGGCAGAAGCTTATGAAGTATTGAGTGATGCTGATAAAAAAGCGCGTTACGATCAATATGGTCATGCAGCATTTGATGGTGCTGGTGGATTTGGCGGTGGTCATCACATGAATATGGACGATATTTTTAGTCAATTCGGAGATATTTTTGGTAGTGCTTTTGGTGGCGGTTTCTCAGGCTTTGGTGGCGGTTTCTCAGGCGGAGGTCAACGCAGAGTTAAAGGAAGTAATTTACGTATTAAAGTAAAACTTACACTAGAAGAAATTGTAAATGGTGTAGAGAAAAAAGTAAAAGTAAAACGTAAAGTTCAAGCGAAAGGAGTAACTTATAAAACATGTCCTACTTGTAATGGTTCTGGACAAATAATGAAGGTTGCTAATACTATTTTAGGACGTATGCAAACAGCTACAACTTGTACAACTTGTAGCGGTTCGGGTCAAGTTTTAGATCACAAACCAAGCGGGGCTGATGCTTATGGAATGATAATGGAAGACGATACAGTTTCTATCAAAATTCCTGCAGGCGTTGTTGATGGTATGCAGTTAAAAGTATCTGGTAAAGGTAACGAGGCACCAGGAAGTAATAGTATTCCAGGAGATTTAATTGTTGCTATCGAAGAACAAGAACATGAGTTTTTAAAACGTGAAGGAGAAAATCTTCACTACGATTTATATATAAGTATAGCGGAAGCAGCTTTGGGTGTTTCAAAAGAAATTGAAGCTGTTGGTGGTAAAGTTAGAATTAAACTTGATGAAGGTATTCAATCTGGTAAAATTTTACGCTTAAGAGGAAAAGGAGTGCCCAGTTTAAATGGTTACGGTAATGGAGATTTGCTAGTACATGTTAATGTGTGGACACCTAACAAACTCTCAAAAGAGCAGAAAGAATTTTTTGAAAAAATGCTAAATGATGAAAATTTTAAACCTTCTCCTGAAAAAGACGATAAATCTTTTTTTGAAAAAGTAAAAGATATGTTTTCATAATTAAATAAAAATCAATACTTTTGAATTCACTTTTTTAAAAAGTGAATTTTTCTTTTTCATAGCAATTTTTCCCATCCTACGTCAAAATAGGATGGGTTTTTTTGTAACATTTTCTTACATTTACTACTAATTAAGAAACAACAATATTTATAATGAGCAATATTCTTGAAGTTCAAAATGTTGTAAAACAGTATGGCGATTACCGCGCTTTAAATGATGTTTCACTTCATGTTCCTAAAGGAAGTATATACGGTTTACTTGGGCCAAATGGTGCCGGAAAGACTTCTTTAATTAGAATTATCAACCAAATTACAATGCCCGATTCTGGTAAAGTTTTACTAGATGGCGAATTGTTAAATCCTAATCATGTTCAGTTTATTGGTTATTTACCCGAAGAACGCGGCTTGTATAAAACCATGAAAGTGGGCGAGCAATGTTTGTATTTGGCTCAATTAAAAGGAATGTCAAAACAAGAGGCTCAAAAGCAATTAAAGTATTGGTTTGATAAATTTGAAATTGGTAGTTGGTGGAATAAAAAAATTCAGGAACTTTCAAAAGGGATGGCTCAAAAAGTACAATTTATTGTAACAGTTTTGCATCAACCTAAATTATTAATATTAGACGAACCATTTTCGGGTTTCGATCCAGTAAATGCTAATTTAATTAAAGACGAAATTATCGAATTAAATAAAAAAGGTACTTCAGTAATCTTTTCAACGCACCGTATGGAAAGTGTTGAAGAAATGTGCGACCAT
>JACXVH010000424.1 GCA_014763515.1 Flavobacteriaceae bacterium | reverse complement strand
TCCGCAAAGATTTTCAAAAGTTGGAAAAGAGTAGTGGAAAAGTTTTAAAATTATGCGTTTCAACAATGCTGAACTACAACGGTCTCGGCTATGAGTAGTTGCGTGGTTTAGCACTAAACTTTGCAAGTACACACCAAACTGAAAATCCGCGAGGATTTTCAGAAGTAGGCGAGAACAAGCAATTACTTATAGCCATTGTTGTATGCAGTGTTTTATCTATTCTGTTCGTTTAATAATTCAGTTCTTTTTTTTAGATATTTGAGTACGATATAGCTTAAACCTGTCAAAACACACATTCCAATTAAAAAGTAGTTATAATCAGTTGTATTTTCAATAATTTCTCCTGAAAAATCAAAAACACAAAATATTAAAAACAAAGCAAAAAGTCCATTTTTTTCTTTTTTCAAGACTTTTTTCCAACTGAATGGAAGATTGGATTTTTTAAAGTTTTTAAAGTTTGGAACAAAAGCAGGTATATTTTTAGACCATTCCAAATATTGTTTTCCAAATTTAGTTCTTAAAAACTGTTCTTCTGCAAACATAATTCTCTCGTAATAAACCCAATAAAATAATGTAAATGCAATAATGAACCAAAAATGTCCAGTTAGCATTGCTGGTCCCAACCACATTAAATAATTTCCAACGTACAAAGGATGTCGAACAATTGAATACATTCCAGTTGTGTTTAACGTATCTGCAACTTGTCCTTGTTTTGTATTTCTACCAGAAGTGTTTTTAGGTGTATGTCCAACAGTGTAAACACGAATAAAAAGTCCAATTAAACTTATAATCAGAGCAAACATTTCGTAATATATTTCATAAGGTGTTTCTTCTAAAATAAACGTTTCGGGATAAATTTCAGTTCGCAGATAAAGAGCTGTTCCGATTATTAAAATGATTAAAGGTAAGAAACTACGATACTTAAAAAGCCAATTTCCTTGTAGTTCAAATTCTTCTTGTAATGCCATTATTTTATTGTTTTTGAATTAGTATTATTCAATTAACGCAATTTTTGTTCTAACATTGCATACAACGGT
>JACXVH010000423.1 GCA_014763515.1 Flavobacteriaceae bacterium | reverse complement strand
GTTTTTGCCGAAAAAATTCTTCCCGAATTTTTTCTAATCGGATTTTTTGCTATCTTTGGTTCATAAGGTTTGCGCCGAAGTGTAAGCCACGACCGTTGGCAGTAATTTAGCAACGGAACGAAATAGAAAATTGAGAATGAAAAAACAACTTGAGGTAATAAAAAATATTCAAGATTTTAAAATCTATTTGGACTATCCACGTATTCCTGAAAATCAAAGTGGTGCTGGACTTTTTGAACAAATGAGATTTAATACTTGCAAAAATAATCCCGACAGTTTGATTTCTTGGCTAAAAAAAGAAAATGAACTATATCTAATTAGAGTTTCAAAAGAATGTGTAAAGCATATTAAAAAGCCTAGATATGGAATTGGTGGATTGCCAATGATGTGTGAAGATTTAAGATTCGTTAAAGGAGTAAACACTGGAATTACTAAAGATGGATATTCTCTAATCTCAATTGAAATTCTTATGCCAGGAGAAATATCCGAACAAGAAGAATATAGTAAATCACGTCTTTCAAAAGATGAAGTCTATAAACAAATGAGAGAAGAAAGTTATGGAAATCGGAATTACGAAGACTATAATGGCTCATACGCTCAAGATTACGCTGGATTTAGTGACCAACAAATTGACGATATTTTTGATGGCGACCCAGATTTATATTGGAACATTGATTAAAGTATGGACAAATATTTACAAGCATTAAGCAAATATGCGAACGATAAAGAATTGGAATGGTTAATTGACCATTTTGATTTATATAAAAGCACTTTAATTTGGCCAGATGATTTACCACCACTTGCGACATTCGGAATGAACAAGTTTAAACAGTCATTTCACAATTTTTATAAAGAGCATCTGAATAACTATGAACACGAACTTATAAATAATGAACGTAAACTTAAAATAAAAACTACTGCCAACAATGTATAACCGCAATTACGGCGGATTCGACTACGTCCGAATCCACTCGGAATTGCTAACGCCAGTTCTTAACCGAAAATCATTATCTTTAATCCCGTAACTGACGGTTATACGA
>JACXVH010000068.1 GCA_014763515.1 Flavobacteriaceae bacterium | reverse complement strand
ATAAGACTGTGTAAAATTTAAAATTAAACAAAAAAATAATGGGGTTTTAAAACCCCATTATTTTTTCTACTTACACAGTTTATGTTATAGTACCTTAAATAAATTTTAGTGTTAGTTTTTTTTAGTAGGAAAACCACCGAGATTGAATCAAGGTGGTTTTTTTATTATTGCTTTTTAAACTTTACCTAAAGTATACAATTGGCTTAATGTTGGAGATTCACTACCTCCAGCTGGTTCTAGGGTAATTCCAAATGCTTCAGCACCATTTGCTTTATCAACTTTAAATAATTTAGTATTATTGCCGTTAAAATTATCTAATAGACCAATACTATTAGGAGTTAGCGGATTTAATTTTAATCCCCAAACTTGATATACTTTACCTTCAGGAGGACTTGGTAGTCCAGATGCATCAATGTAAACTTCGTTTGTTTCTTTGTTGTAATATGCTTTTGCAAAAGACTCAGGTGCAATTTCTTGTCCACCTAAAGTAACTTGTTGCGTATTGTTATCTCGAATGAAAGCTAAAATGGTCTCTTTTTCTTGTTTGTCGAGTTCTAAATCAACAATCGATTTTTGCATTTCCGATTTTTGATAATTTAAATTGTCAATTGTAGAAGTAGAAAGTGAATTTTGATACATTTGGTAACCAAATCCAATAGCCAAAACTGCGGCAGCCGACCATCCAATGTAATTTGTCCAATTTGATTTTTTTGTAATTGAAACTACATTTCGATTGCCTAATATCTTTTCTCTAATTCTACTATAATTTGAAGCTGATAAATGTGGTGCTACACTTTTAGATAGATTAATAACAGCATCTTCTATAGCTAAAATTTCATTTTTTATTTCAGGGTGTTTTCTAGACATTTCTAGAACTTCCTGATTTTCTTTTTCAGAAAGTTTTCCAAAAACATAAAGTTCTAAAATACCTGATTCTATATATTCTTTACTATTCATCATTATTCATTTACCATTGTTCTTAGTTCATTTATGCAATTTCTACTTTGAGTTTTTACGGTTCCTAATGGAATTTCTAGTTCATCAGAAACCTCCTGTTGTGTATATTCTTGAAAAAAAAGCAGTTCTATTAATTGAATACATTTTGGTTTCAGTTTTTCAATAAACTTTTTAATTCCCAAAACATCCAAACGATTCACTAACTTAGAAGAATGATCTTCAAACATATATACGAAATTATCGATAGAAAGGTTTTTTTGACTATTGTTGAATCCTTTAGAACGCAATTTATCAATGGTAGTATTTCTTGTAATGTTGAGCATCCAAGTGTACAATCGCCCTTTAGATTCGTTGTACGTATCAATATTGCTCCAAATTTTTACAAAGACTTCTTGTAGTATATCTTCGGCTTCTTCTTTATTCTTAACTAGATTAAAAATGACGCCATAAAGACTTTTCGAATAATTATCATACAATAATGTAAAAGATTCATTGTCTTTATTTAGTAACGATGCAATTAATTTTTCTTGTTCCATATATTGTAAAGTTAGTATTTAAGTTTAAAAGAAAAATTTTTTTTTTCATTTTTTAAATCCAAATTTCATTTTGCCTCGTAAATGGTAGTATAACAAATTTAAAACTATCTTAAAATGAAAAAATCAAAATTACTATTAGGATTGTCATTCTTAGGAATAACAGCCTTAGTTTTGGTAGCAGCCGATCACATTGATGCACCAGCAGTACAAGGAGGAACATCTGATATTACAGATTTTTACTCTTTTCAAGGAGCAAATACAAATAATTTAGTATTTGTAGCAAATGTTAAAGGATTATTGTCGCCTACCGCAACTGCAGCCGCTTCATTTGATGAAAATGTTATGGTAGAATTTAACATTGACAACAATGGAGATAATATTGAAGATTTAGTTATTCAAGCAATTCCAAGAAATGGTAAAATGTACTTTTTCGGACCAGTTTCACCTGGTACAGCAGGAACTTCAAGTACCGTAAAAACGAGTGCTCCATTAGGAAATGTTGCCATTACTCAATATGGGCAATCGGCTCAAATTTCATCTTCATCTGGAGCAAGTCTTTTTGCTGGTCCACGAGACGATCCCTTTTTCTTTGACTTTGGTCAATATTCTCAAATCATAGCAGGTAATGCTTCTAGTTTTAACAATCCGGGGACAGATACGTTTGCAGGAACAAATGTAATGTCAGTAGTAGTTGAAGTTCCAAAAGCGATGCTTGGTGGTTCGGGAACATTAAATACTTGGGTAGAAACAAAAAGAAAATAATTAAACATTTTTAAATTAAATATTATGAAGACAATTCAATATAAAACTTTAGTTGCAACTTTTCTTATTGCTATTTTAGGAGTTAGTTGTAGTGATGACGATTCAAATAATATGATGGATAATGAACCTGACTTTTCAGGAACCTATATGCAGCAAGACCAAATGGGTAGACCAGCAATTAATACTGTATTTGTGAGTTCTGGCAATAAAGATGCTTTTAATACAACAACTCCTTCAAATATGGGAGCCATGTATCAATCGGCTTTCCAAACTCAATTAATGGCTTTAAATCCGGGTTATACAACTAATGCTTTGGGATTAGATGCGGCTACTTTTACAACTGTTTTAGCAACAGATGTATTAGGCGTATCAACAACAGGAACTACCACTTTCTTTGATGGAACAAATGTATTAACAGGTAGAGCTCTTGCTGATGATGTTATAGATGTAGAATTATTATTAATTTTTGGTGGTCCAGATGGTACTGCAAATTCAGGGCTAACTTCGGATAATGTAAGTGCAAATGATAAAGCGTTTTTAACATCATTTCCTTATTTAGCATCACCTTGGTAGAATTTTTACTGCGTTAACCCAAATAAATAAAGAGCATTTGTAACAATGCTCTTTATTTTAAATAATTCACCAAAACAATTTTATTATGAAAACATATGCTGTAATTTCAGGATTAGTAGTGTTATTACTTTGTTTTTTTATTAACTCTAATTTTAATTCAACTAATAAAAAACGAGTGGTTAACTTTAATGATTATGAAAAATATCTCACTTTAAATGAAAACTTAAAGTTAGAAAATATTAAAACCGAAATTGATTTTTGGGAAAAGAAATACAGTTATTCTCCTAATCAGTACACTTATTTAATAAAGCTTGCTTCTTTGAATTCTCAATTGTTTGACATAACAGGCAATATAAATAATTTATATACTGCTGAAAATCTTTTGCTTGATTGTAATAGTAGAGTCAATGGTAAAAGTGCTTCTATTCATAGATCAATTGCTAAAAATTATATTTCGCAACATCGTTTTAAAGATGCTCTGCTACATCTTGAAAGTGCATTGTATTTAGGTGAGAATAAATTGAATACAGAAAAAATGCTATTTGATGTTTACATGGAATTAGGTAGTTATGATGAAGCAAAGAAAAAATTGACTATAATTCAGGATTATGATGATTTTGATTATCTAATTCGTTTAGCGAAATGGAATGATTATAAAGGAAATCTAGACGATGCTATTAGAGTTATGGAAAAGGCTATGGTTTTAGCAAATCAATCCAAAAACAACCAACAAAAGGAATGGATATATTCTAATATTGCTGATTTTTACGGACATGCAGGTAGAATAGAAGAATCGTATCAGTATTATTTAAAAACTTTGGAATTAGATAATAATAATATGTATGCATTAAAAGGAATTGCTTGGATTGCTTTTTCTAATGATAGAAGTGTTACAAAATCTTCTAAAATAATTGACTTTATAGAATCAAAACATCTTGTACCAGATTTGTACCTTTTAAAGGCAGATATTTATGAATATCAAGACAATATTCCTGCAAAAGAAAAAGCTTTAAAAATGTATTTTAACGTTTTAGAACAAAATAATTATGGCGATATGTATAATAAATACAATGCTTTATTATTTGCAGAAAGTAGCGATAAAAAAGACATTGCACTACAAATAGCAAAAAAAGAAATAAATAATAGACCCACGCCAGAATCTTATGATTTATTAGCATGGACTCATTATAACATGGGAAATTATCAGCAGGCATATGAAATTGCGATGAATTATACTATTAATAAATCTCACGAACCAACAATATTATTACATAATGAATTAATTTTGAAAGCAAATAATAAGCTTACAAAAGAAAATTCAAACAAATCTGAACTTTTAGAAAGTCTTTACGAGCTTGGTCCAAATTTAGAAAATCAAATAAAGAATATCTAAAAGAAAAAATATGAGATTCCTATTATTAATTTCATTTTCGTTAATCTCTTTTCTGGTAAAGTCTCAAGAGATACAAGGCACAATTTATGATGCTTTCGGAACTCCTATAGTAGATGCTAATGTTTATAATGTTTCATCTTCTGCACATGCACACAGTAATGAATTTGGAAGTTTTACATTAATAAATACAGCAATTAACGATACTTTAAAAGTTTCAAAATTAGGCTACAAAAGTAGTAACTATATAGTAAGCTCAATTTCTAATAAACTTCAAATTGTTTTAGAAGAAGATGTTTTTCGACTTTCAGAAGTAGTTTTAAGTCCTAATATCGATATAAATTCGAGTATTACAAAAATAGATTTAACGACAAATCCTGTAAATTCATCTCAGGAAATTTTACGTAAAGTTCCAGGATTATTTATTGGACAGCATGCAGGTGGAGGAAAGGCTGAACAACTTTTTTTACGAGGTTTCGATATTGATCACGGAACAGATGTAGCCATTACATCAGATGGAATTCCTGTAAATATGCCTTCTCATGCACATGGTCAAGGTTATGCCGATTTGCATTTTATTATTCCAGAAACTATTGATAAAATCAACTTTGGTAAAGGTCCATATTATGCTTCTAAAGGAAATTTTGCAACAGCTGCTTATGTAGATTTTTCCTCTAAAGATAAATTAGATACTAGTAAGTTGAGTGTAGAAGTAGGTCAATTTAATACTCTTCGAACAGCTGGATTATTCGATTTATTAGGGAAAAATTCTAAATCTAATGCTTACATAGCTACCGAATATATTTTAACTGATGGACCTTTTGAATCGCCTCAAAATTTTAATCGTTTCAATTTGTTCGGAAAATTTACGACTATTATAGACAATAGTATAAAATTAAGTTTAGTGGCTTCTCATTTTAACAGTAAATGGGATGCGTCTGGACAAATTCCTATGCGTTTAGTAAATAATGGAACTATAAGTCGTTTTGGCGCTGTAGATGATACTGAAGGCGGATTTACGTCGCGTTCAAACTTTTCATTTAGTATAGATAAAAAATTAGACGAGAATAGTTCAATAAAATCAAATGGTTACATTTCGAAATACGATTTTACCTTATTTTCAAATTTTACGTTTTTTTTAGAAGATCCAATTAATGGAGACCAAATTAAGCAAAAAGAGAATCGTATGTTGTATGGTTTTAATTCGGAATATAGAAAAAATCAAAATTATGAAAGCTTTAATTTAAATTGGCAAGCAGGAATTGGTGCTAAAATAAATTCTAATAAAGACATAGAATTATCTCATACTCTAAACCGTAATGATGTTTTAGAATATCGACAACTTGGTGATATTGAAGAATCAAATTTGTTTGGCTATTTTAATGCCGATTTTAAGTTTAATAAGTTTACGATAAATCCAGCATTACGACTAGAATACTTTAAATTCAATTATCAAGACAAATTAAATCCTAATTATAAAACGCTTTCTAATAATAAAGCTAAATTACTTCCTAAGTTGAATTTTAGTTATGCACAAAGTAACAAAGTGGTTTATTTTCTTAAAACAGGTGTAGGCTTTCATTCAAATGATACTCGCGTGGTTTTACAACAAAATAAAGATGTGTTACCAAATGCTTATGGAGCTGATTTAGGTGTAATTTTGAAACCAACACAAAGCTTAATCATCAATTCGGCATTATGGACATTGTTTTCTGAACAAGAATTTGTTTATGTTGGAGATGCTGGAATAGTGGAACCTTCAGGTAAATCAAAAAGATATGGTGTAGATTTAGGTTTGCGCTATCAATTAAACGATTTTTTATTCTTTGATTTCGATTCTAATTATTCTTTAGCAAGAAGTGTTGATGAACCTTCAGGGCAAAATTTTATTCCTTTAGCTCCAAAATGGACATCTGTTGGTGGAATTAGTGTTAGAAATTACAAACGTTTCTCGGGTAGTATACAATATCGTTATTTGGGAGACCGACCAGCAAATGAAGATAATTCGATAATTGCGGAAGGTTATTTTGTAACCGATTTTAATTTAAGTTATGATTTTACCAAAACTTTGCAATTAAGTTTAAATATTCAAAATTTATTTGATACTGAATGGAATGAAACGCAATTTCTTACCGAATCTCGATTACAAAATGAAACGGAAAGTGTAGAAGAAATTCATTTTACTCCAGGAACTCCATTTTTTGCTAAATTGAAATTAACGTATAGTTTTTAATTTTAAAATAGGTTTTTTATTTTTGGTCTATGAAAGATCGTAAAGAATTACTTGCCTATTTAGAAGAATTTATAACTGAGAACAGAAAAGAAGGATTTAAACGAGTTTTACAAAATAGGACGAAGCATTTTACCATAGCTATGGAAGATGTTTATCAATTGCATAATACAAGTGCGGTAATGCGTAGTTGTGAAGTTTTTGGTATACAAGAACTCAATGTAATTGAGCAACGTTTTGGAAAGCGAATTGATAAAGAAATTGCTTTAGGAGCAGAAAAATGGGTCGATGTTCGCCGTTTCTCGACAATTCAAAATTGTATTGAAGATTTAAAAGGAAAAGGCTACCAAATTATAGCAACAACTCCACATGATGATTCTTGTTACTTGCAAGATTTTGATATTTCTAAGCCTTCAGCTATTTTTTTTGGAACCGAAAAATTAGGTCTTTCGGAAGAAGTAATGCAACAAGCCGATGGATATTTAAAAATTCCAATGGTGGGTTTTACCGAAAGTTTAAATATTTCTGTTTCGGCTGCAATAATTATTCAAGATCTAACGGCTAGGTTACGTCGTTCCAATATTAATTGGCAATTAACCGATGAAGAGTTCTTTGAAAAACAACTCGATTGGACACGTAAATCGATAAAAGATATTGATTTTATTGAGAAGAAGTTTTACGAAAATGGTAATGGGTAGAAGGTGATAGGTAAAAGGAAAAAGGAAAAAAGTCAAAACGGTACTATAACATAAACTGTGTAAGTAGAAAAAATAATGGGGTTTTAAAACCCCATTATTTTTTTGTTTAATTTTAAATTTTACACAGTCTTAT
>JACXVH010000422.1 GCA_014763515.1 Flavobacteriaceae bacterium | reverse complement strand
TTTAATCCAATTTCGTTTGCTAATTCTAAAAGCAAAGTCAATGTTTTTTCATTGATTTTATTCTTCGAATAATCTACTAAAAACTTTTCCCATTTTATATGGAACTTTTCGGCACGATTAGCATCTTCTTGAAACATTTCTTGCATAGACACATTGTACATTTCTTCGAAATGCTCTCTAATTTTTTGCCATGCCGCTGTACCCGACGGATTAATAGATTCTAAGCTCATTATTGATTGAATTTAACTTTTAAAATACTATCTAACTCTTTTTTATAAGGTTTTATATACTCCAAATATTTTTTTCTTTCTCCCTCTTCCATAGGTTCAGCATTTGGTAAATTTTGTCTAAAAGGATCTACTTGCACACCATTTTTCCAAAAACGATAACAAACGTGAGGACCTGTAGCTAAACCAGTACTACCAACTTTACCAATAATCTGTCCTTGAGAAACATATTGTCCTTTTTTAACCAAAATTTTTGACATATGCAAATATTGCGTAGAATAAGTACTGTTGTGACGAACTTTTACATAATTTCCATTACCTGCAGTATAACCAGTTCTTTCTACCACACCTGCTGCAGTAGTCTTAATTGGAGTTCCGTGAGGTGCCGCATAATCGGTGCCATTATGAGCTTTCCATCTTCCTTGAACTGGGTGAAAACGACGTGCAGAAAAACGAGACGAAATTCTAAAAAAGTCTAAAGGTGCTTTTAAAAACATTGATTTTAGTGCTTTACCGTTTTCATCGTAATAACTTTCACCTTTATCTTTTCCTTTTTTATATGGAAATGCGAAAAAATCTTTTCCTTTATGTTGAAAATAAGTAGATTCCACTTTTTCAATTCCCACATAAATAGAATCTTCTATATACTTTTCGTATAAAGTAACAGCAAACTTATCTCCTTTCTGAATTTTAAAGAAGTCGATAGAATAGGCGCTAATTTAGGCGCCAAAGATGCGCTTGCACCTGCTTTATCTAAAGTTTCAGATAATGAACCTTCAATCTCAGCGGCAATGGTTCGTTTCCTAATTGAAGTTGGTTTTTGTTTATTGTGAACTACAACAGAATCTCGTAAATCTATTACAGTATAGTTAATTTTATCTTTTACGTATACAAACGCTTTTAATTTTTTTGGATTTTTTTTATCTAAAAATACCACAAATGGTTTCCCAGCTCTAATTCCTCTAAGATTGAATGAATCTTTAACTTTTTCTGTTAATTGATGCACATTCATACTATCTGGTAAAAAATAATCTTGTAGTAAAGTACCAAAAGTGTCTCCAGAATGAATTGTATCTTCAATTACTTTAAAATCGTTATAAACGAAATCATATTTTTTTACAATAGGTTCTGCTTTTATATCTTCAACATTTCTTTCAACAGGATTTTTTTTATCTGAATTACAACCAACTATTAATAAGGCAAATACAAAAGTTAAATATTTCAATTCTTTTATTTTTTATTTTTTAAACATTTTCTCCCCAACTATCAAGCTCCTCTTTTGTCCAAAGTTCAGGAAAGAATATTCTTCTTTGATACTTTGGCAACATATATTTTTTCCAATCGCTACCACCAGTTGCTTCACCATTACCCGTTTTATCACTTTCAATGTATTTTTTTGCAGCATTAAAATGCCCCATTACCCAAGTAATATTCACCGTTTGATCGTAATGACGCATAGCTTCTACTAAAGCAGGGTTTTTTTGATTATTTTCAGGCAGTTGCTTAAATTTTTTCCAAATATTTATGGTGTTATATTCTTCCATAAAATCTAAAAACTCCTTTTTATATTTCTTTTCAAATTGTTGAATTAAATACGATTTTTCACCCGTTTTATAATCTTTACCTGCGGCTTGCCAATACAAATGTTCAAATGCATGTTCGTATGGTGTATTTCTATCTATTGTAGCTCTAAAACGATAGTCAATTAAGTTAATTAAATCAGTAGAAGCAAATTCAATTAAGCGGTATTGAGCACTTTGAAAACCACT
>JACXVH010000067.1 GCA_014763515.1 Flavobacteriaceae bacterium | reverse complement strand
CTTTCGCCATAATTTACAACATCTTTGTTTTTGTTGACTAAAGCTTTTGGCAAATCGAACTCGTTACTTTCATTAAAATCTATCCAAATTTTATCAGATCTATTTCTAGAAAAATCTTCTTCGGCAAAAGGATAAATTACAACCGGAAATTCTAAACCTTTAGATTTATGAATAGTCATTATTCTAATGGCATTTGTTCCTTCTGGAGACGGAATACTTTTTTCGAAACCAATTTTATCCCAATAATCTATAAAATCGGCAACGCTCGATTTGTTTTTAGCATCGCGCTCTAATACCAAATCAAGAAAATATTGCACATAAGAATTATTTGATTTCTCTTTTAGAAAAGCATTAATCAAAATTTCAACAACTTCATACAAAGATTTTGTTCGGCACGTTTTAAACGAAATTGAAATTCCAAGATTTTTAAAATTGGCTTCAGTTTCAGCTTCGGTTAATCTTAAATTATGAACTATGAAATCGTGAACAGGTAATTCTTTTTGGAAATATTTGGCCACAAAATACAGAATCATAGCTTTTGATTCTAAATCATTTGGATTGTTTAAAAACCTTAAAGCAGAAATTAGCAATCTAACTTCAGTGGCATTTTGTAACATTAAAGCTTCAGACGTTAAAATTTGGATATTTTTTTCGGTTAAAAAATTGGCCAACAAAACACCTTCACGTTTTGCTCTTGTAAGCAAAACAATTTCCCCTAATTGAAATCCGTTTTCCAAACACTTTTCAATAGTTTCTAAAGTTTTTTCGAGATATAATTTATTTTTATAACTTAAATCTTCATCTTCGGCATCATAAAATTCTTCATTTTCAGTTGAAATAAATGACAGATTTACATAACCACCTTTTCTATTGTTTTCTTCTTGAATGGAAGTTTCTTTATATAATTTTTGATAATCTAGATTCTCGAATTGATTTGCTAAATGATGGAAAAACTTATTATTGAAATCTATAACTTCACTAAAACTTCTATAATTGGTTTTTAAATTTTCTACTAACTTGTCTTTGTTAGAAAATGGATTTTGTGTTTTGCTTAATTCTATAAATTGCTCTGCTTTTCCACCACGCCATCTGTAAATAGATTGTTTTGGATCGCCCACTAACATTAAACTTCCTTTAATTCCATTTTCTTCGGAAGAAAGCGCGTTATCTATTAACGGAATTAAATTATTCCACTGCATTTCTGATGTGTCTTGAAACTCATCAATAAAAAAATGACGGTATTTTTCGCCTAACTTTTCATATATAAAAGGCGATGGTTGATCTTGAATCTCATCGGAAATAATTTTATTAAAATCGGCAATTGATAATGTGTTTTGCTCTTCTTGTATGTTTTTATATTCTTTATTAATTGTGTTCAATAAAGATAATGGCGTTATATTTTTTTGAAATGCACTGTAGAAATAAAGTTTTCCTACAAGTTCATTTATTTTTAAAACTTGATCTAAAATATAGATAGCATTATCATCAATCCAATTTTTATCTGCCGCTGAAGTAGCTTTAGAATATCTTGAACTTTCTCCGTCTAAATATTTAACAACAGTGGTATTGATAGACAAATTACCTGAAGCAATTTTTTGTAAAAAGTTTGGAACCAAAGAACGATAAAAAGAACTTGAAGCACAATTGGCTTTAATGAGCTTTAAGGTTTGAATTCCAATTTCTATTATTTCATTTTGCAGCGCTTCTTTTTGATGCTTTAATTTCAATCTAACTTCAACAAAATCATGAAACGTTTTACCATCTAATTGATTTACTTCCTTCGCGTGAATTTCTTTTGTAAGTAACTCGGCTATTTCATACAATTCATAAGAAATATCCCAGTTTTTATCTTCATCTGTTTTTGTTTTAGAAAAATCAACTAAAAAAGAAGTTAGTTCTTCATCTTCACCTACTCTTGAAATCACCAAATCAACTGCTTCTTGTAAAAGTGCTTTAGTATCTAAAGTAACTTCGAAATTTGAGGGTAAATTTAAATCTTGAGCAAATGAACGTATTACTTTTAAAGTAAACTTATCTATAGTAGAGATTCCAAAAGATGAATAATTATGAATTATGTTTTTTACAATTGCTTTTGATTTATCTCTAATAGTTGCAAAAGACAAACTTGTTTCGACATGTATTGCCTCAAATAAATCCTGAAAATCTTCGTCTACTTCGTCTTTAGAAAAAGCTAACAAACTATTCAAAATTCTACTCTTCATTTCTTCCACCGCTTTATTGGTGAAAGTGATTGCTAGAATTCTTTTATAAGCGTCATCATTGGGCGATAAAAAAAGAATTTTTAAATATTCCTTTGCAAGTGTGAAAGTTTTTCCTGAACCAGCCGAAGCATTGTATATTGTAAATGAATGTGATTTCAAAATGTTATATTTATCTTAATTATGGTACTATAAAAAGTATCTATTTCCAATTGCAAACATTAATTTGTAAATTTGGGAAAAATATTACTAATCTAAAAATATAATATTATGGCTTTTGAATTACCAAAATTACCCTATGCATATGATGCACTAGAACCACATATTGACGCAAGAACTATGGAAATTCACCATACGAAACATCATAATGCTTACACAACAAACCTTAATGCAGCTATTGAAGGAACTGACATGGAAGGTAAAACAATTGAAAATATCTTAATTAATTTAGATATGAACAATGCTGCTGTTAGAAATAATGGTGGTGGATTTTACAACCATAACTTATTTTGGACTGTTATGTCACCAAACGGTGGCGGAAAACCAACTGGTGAATTAGCAGAAGCTATTGACAGAGATTTTGGCTCTTTTGAAGAGTTTAAATCTCAATTCTCTAAAGCTGCTGCTACTAGATTTGGTTCTGGTTGGGCTTGGTTGTGTGTACACAAAGTTGGAAAACTAGAAGTTTGCTCATCTGCAAATCAAGATAATCCTCTAATGGCAGGAATTGGATGCGAAGGAACTCCAATTTTGGGATTAGATGTTTGGGAACATGCTTATTATTTAAACTACCAAAACAGAAGACCAGATTATATTGAAGCTTTTTTCAGTGTAATTAATTGGGAAGAAGTAACAAGAAGATTTGCTACTGAAAAATAATTAAGTAAAAAATAATAAAAAAGGCGACAAACTTAAGTTTGTCGCCTTTTTTTGTACCAATTAACTAATATTTAAAAAAAAAAGGTGAAATGTTACTTTCACCCTTTTGCCCCAAATCTACCATAAAACTTAACCTACTAATTTTCTGGTAAGGCTAAAGTATAGCGGATATTGTATTCTATCTAAAAAATTTGTTGAACTTCTAAAAAAATCGATAAACGACACAAAAACATGTCATTTTTGCTAAAATTATAACAAATAAAAAAGGTGAAATATTACTTTCACCCTTTTTGCCCCAAATCTACCATAAAACTTAACCTACTAATTTTCTGGTAAGGCTAAAGTATATCAGATTTTGTATTCTGTCTAAAAAATTTGTTGAACTTCTAAAAAAATCGATTAACCGCATTTTCTAATATGCTCTAGCGTTATTTCCTTCATAAAAATTAATAAACGCCTTGTTTACTACTCGGTTTCCACCTGGTGTTGGGTAGTCTCCTGTAAAATACCAATCGCCTAAATTTTTAGGACAAGCTTTATGCAAATCTTCAACCGTTTGATAAATAATACTCACTTTTGCGCCTGTATTTTTTGGTGTTAGCATTTCCGCTATTTTAGCAGATATTTCTTTATCTGTAAAAGGAGTATAAACTTCCTTTACAAAATTAACCACATCAGTATCTGGCAAATTTTCTTGTGCTTTAGATTTTTTATAAACCGCATCAATTGTTTCTTGATAAATTCCTCTATCTTTTAACAGTTCTAAAGCTGCTTGAAAGGCTATAAATCCATCTAAACGCGCCATGTCAATACCATAACAATCTGGATAACGGATTTGAGGTGCCGATGAAACTACAACGATGTGTTTAGGGTTTAATCGATCCATCATTCTAATGATACTTTGCTTTAGAGTAGTTCCCCTAACAATACTATCGTCAATAATTACTAAATGATCTTCTGTTTTTACAACCCCATAAGTTACATCATAAACATGGGCCACTAAATCATCTCTAGAACTATCTTCGGTAATAAATGTTCGCAATTTAGCGTCTTTAATTGCGATTTTTTCAGTACGAATTTTAACTTTTAGAATTGCATTTAATTCTTCTTCTGTAATTGAAGCTCCTGCATCTAAAATACTTTTCGTTTTTCTCTGATTTAAAAAATCTTGGGCCGCTTCTGTCATCCCAAAAAAGGATGTTTCTGCCGTATTAGGAATATAAGAAAACACACTGTTATCTGTTTCGTAATTAATAGCTTCTAATACTTGAGGAAAAACTAATTTTCCTAGCATTTTACGCTCTTGATAAATTTCTGCATCGCTTCCTCTTGAAAAATAAATGCGCTCAAAAGAACATGCTTTTTTAATTACTGGTGTTCTTACTTCTTTTATTATTACCGAATTATCCTTTTTTATAACTATTGCGTTACCAGGCTCTAATTCTTGAACAGCTCCAAAAGGAACATTAAAAACAGTTTGAATTACGGGTCTTTCAGAAGCTACTACTACAACTTCATCATCTTCATAAAAATAGGTAGGTCTTATACCTGCTGGATCTCTCATTACAAAAGCATCTCCGTGACCTAATAAACCTGCCATTGCATAACCTCCATCCCATTTTCTAGAGGCTTTTTCTAAAATAGTATGAATATCTAAACGCTTTTCGATTTCTGGTGAAGCATCTTTTTTAGAAAATCCTTCTTGTTTTAAATCTTTATAAATATGAGTCACTTCTTTATCTAAGAAATGCCCAATTTTTTCCATTACGGTTACTGTATCTGCTAATTGTTTGGGATGCTGACCTAAATCTACTAAACTGTTAAACAACTCTTGTACATTTGTCAGGTTGAAATTACCTGCAACAATTAAGTTGCGGTGTTTCCAGTTATTTTGACGTAAAAATGGATGCACATTTTCAATACTATTTTTCCCAAAAGTTCCATAGCGAACATGTCCTAAGAAAACTTCTCCTACGTATGGAATATTTGCTTTTTGAGCAGCAACATCATCAATATATTCTGGATTGTTTTCTAATTCTTGATTAATTCGATTATTTATTTGATCGAAAACATCTTTGATAGGTTGCGCTTGATTGGAACGAATTCTACTAATATACCTATTTCCGGGTTCAATATCTAATTTAATACTTGCTAATCCTGCACCATCTTGACCACGATTGTGTTGTTTTTCCATTAACAAATACATTTTTTGAACACCATAAAAAGCACTTCCGTACTTTTCTTTGTAAAATTCTAGAGGCTTTTTTAATCTAAGTAAAGCAATACCGCATTCGTGTTTAATAGCGTCGCTCATAGTGTTGTGTTGTTGTGTTTAAAATATTTTAAAAAAATAAATGCCCCGCAAAACGAGGCATAATTTTATTCATCTAATTCGATTTCGAATTGTGTTAAAGCTTTAAATTGCTGTAAACGAGATGCTACTTCTTTTTTTGTTAAAGCTTCCATTCTTTGAGTTCCAAATTTTTCTACACAGAATGAAGCTAAATTTGAACCGTAAATAATTCCGCTTTTCATATTATCAAAAGAAATATTTTCGCTTTGTGCAATATAGCCAGCAAAACCTCCAGCAAAAGTATCTCCAGCTCCTGTTGGATCAAAAACTTCTTCTAATGGTAATGCAGGTGCAAAGAATACTTCTTTATTATGGAACAATAAAGCACCGTGTTCACCTTTTTTAATTACCACGTATTTTGGTCCCATTGCATGGATTTTCTCAGCTGCTTTTACTAAAGAGTACTCACCCGATAATTGACGTGCTTCTTCATCGTTAATTGTAATAACATCTACTCTTGCAATTACACTCATTAATTCTGGTAAAGCGCAATCCATCCAAAAGTTCATAGTATCTAAAATTATTAATTTTGGTTTTTCAGTCATTTGGTCTAAAACTCCAGCTTGAACAAGTGGATGTAAATTTCCTAATAAAACTACATCTGAATTTTTATATTGTTCTGGAACAATTGGGTTAAAATCAGCTAAAACATTTAATTCTGTTACTAAAGTATCACGAGAATTTAAATCGTTATGATATTTTCCACTCCAGAAAAATGTTTTACCACCTTTAACAATTTCTATTCCTTCAATATTTACTCCTTTGTTTTCTAATAAATCAAGGTATTCTTTAGGAAAATCTTCACCTACAACTGAAACTACAGCTGCATCAACATTAAAAAAGTTTGAAGCTAAGCCAATATAAGTTGCGGCTCCTCCTAAAATTTTATCAGTTTTCCCAAAAGGCGTTTCAATAGCATCAAAAGCTACTGTTCCTACAATCAATAATTTGTTCATTGAATTTCTATAAAAAATAAGGTGCAAAGATACTTGTAAAAAGTTAAAAGTCAAAAGGGAAAAGTAGAAAGGTTCTATTTTAAAGTTGTTTTCTACTAATGTTTTGCTTCTTCTCTTTCATAAAAAGCATCGATACTCAATTTTTCTTGTTGCGATGCCATAACAGCTAATACATCGCAGCGTTCGTTTTGAGGATGATTATTGTGTCCTTTAATCCATTGAAAGTCGACTTGGTGTTTACGGTAAACTTTTAAGAACCGCATCCACAAATCGGGATTTTTCTTAGCTTTGAAATTGATTTTTTCCCACTGAAACACCCATCGCTTTTCCACAGCATCCACTACATATTTTGAATCGGAAATTACTAAAACTTTCGTTTTTGGTTTTTTTAATTTTTCCAAACCTACAATTACGGCTAATAACTCCATCCTGTTATTAGTCGACAATCGGAAACCTTCATAAAATTCTTTCTTATAAGGAGTTCCCACCATTTCCATCACAACGCCATAGCCAGCTGGACCAGGATTTCCCTTAGCAGCACCATCTGTATATATATGAACTTCGTAATTCAAGTGGTTAGTGGTTAGTGCAAAATTACTTTTTACTTTTTACTTTTTACTTTTTACTTTTTACTTTTTACTTTTTACTTAATAACTCTTCAACAACTTTAGGAAAATATATTTGTTCTAATTGGTGAACTTTTCCAGCAATTTCATCAGAGGTTTTGCAATTTTTGATATTTACAGCTTTTTGAAAAATAAATTCCCCTTCATCATAATGTTCGTTCACAAAATGAATCGTTATTCCAGTTTCTTTCTCTTCATTTTCTAAAACGGCTTGGTGTACGAATTTCCCGTACATTCCTTTTCCGCCATATTTTGGCAATAAGGCAGGATGAATATTAATTACTTTATTAGGATATTCTTTTATAATGCTTGCGGGAAACATCCATAAAAA
>JACXVH010000421.1 GCA_014763515.1 Flavobacteriaceae bacterium | reverse complement strand
GGACGTTCTATTCAAAAGCCCTTCGAAGACAAAGCCGATGGTTATTTCAACGAATTTGAAAAGCGTTTTGCAAATGGCGAATTATACGAAGCCGATAGCATTAAAGTCGCCGATAGTTTAAAATATAAAACTATTAAAAAAGGACGAATTGTTTACGGTGGCGGTGGAATTATTCCCGATGTTTTTGTGCCCTTAAGTTCAAATCATGGTGAGGAAGCAACAATGATGATAATGCAATCGGGCTTAGTAGATTATTTTGTATTTGAACAATTGGATAAGAATCGTTCTTTCTTTGAAAAACTATCATTAGAGAATTTAAAAACTGAAATTTTTGCGAACGAAAGATATTTAGATGATTTTAAAGACTATGTTTCACAAGGTGGATTCTTAATGGATTATTCTAACAAAGAAAAAATTCTAACGTATTTGTATGCAGAATTTGTTCGCCAACTTTTCAATGATGAAGCGCATTATAAAATCATTTTGCAAGAAGATGCAATGGTGAAAAAGGTTTTGGAAATAAAATGATAATTTAGAATTTGTCATATAGAATGAAGTGAAATATCTCATAATCTAAAGGATTCCTTCGTTTTACTCGGAATGACAAATTAACGACTAATCAAAAAGCAAATCAACAAAAACTACTTACCTAAAGTGGTCGTTGTTTTTTAATTGAATTCTGTTTTTTACAGCAGGAACTTTTTGATGTGGTTCTACAAAATCCTCTAAACCTTCAATTGTCATTGGATTTCCAGCGCCAATTGCAACAACTACAATCTTAGATTCGTAAACGTTTTTATTAGTCGTGATTTTGTAAAATGTTTTATGATCTTCAATTGAAATTACTTTCTCTTTTTCAATTTGTTCTACATGCGGATAAGTTGTACTTAAATGCGTTAAACTTTCTTCAAGTAGCTCACTACCTAATTTTCCAGCAGGAATTCCATAAGCATTATTAAAAACAGCCGTTTGTAATGAAGAAGCTTTTTGATGTGCAATAATTCCAATTTTTTTACCCAAAGCATAAGGTCGCTCTTTTGCAGAACCTAAGACTAAAGCACATGAAACTCCCGAAACTCCCGCTCCAATTATTAAAACATCAAACATAATTATTTTGTTTTTTCCTCAATTGATTTTGAAGCTTTAAAAATAAGTAATAGTACAATTGCACACAAACCAGCTATAACCCCAATAAGTGCTACAGAACTATCTCCTTCAAAAGGGTTGCTAAAATTAACTTTAGTTAAATTGAATCCGATAAGCGCAATTGCAATTGCGATAATAATATATGAGAATATTTTCATTTTAAATCTTTTAAATAAATAATCCTTTTACGTTAGCAGCAAATAATTTCACCGAAATTGCCAGTAATATTACACCAAATATTTTACGTATAATGCCTAAACCATTTGCGCCTAACAATTTTTCAATCTTTCCAGAAACTTTTAAAACACCATAAACCAATACGATGTTAATTAAAATAGCTGCAATAATATTAATTTTTTCGTATTCTGCACGTAACGAAAGTAACGTAGTCATCGTTCCAGCTCCAGCAATTAAAGGGAATGCTATTGGTACAATAGAAGCGGTTGTTGGATTGTCTTCTTTATATAATCGAATACCTAAAATCATTTCAAGCGCTAAGAAAAGCAACTATTGTAGCTTTTTCCGATTGAATGTGCCCAACTTTACTTCGTAAATCAACAATAATAGGAATACTACCAACAATGTCGATTACCGCAAATAAAATCATACTAATAGTAAAAATCTCTTTCCAGTCAAACATTTCTGTAAATTTTCAACAAATATAAAGTAAACTTAAGGAATACGCTTGTTATTTAACGATACATTATAAAATTTCAAATGCAACTAAAAGTTTCAATTTCAAACAAAACAGTCTTTATTCTATTTTCTGTTTTCCATTCTCTAAATTAAGTATCTTTGCAAAATAAATAATGATATATGTTTCAGCTAGATAAAACTATAATTTCTGAGGAAATTTTTGAAAAAGAGTTTGTTTGTAATTTAAATGCATGTCATGGTGCTTGTTGTGTAGATGGCGATGCTGGTGCGCCTTTAGATGAAGAAGAAATAAAAATCATGGCTGAAATTTATCCTAAAGTGAAGCCATTTCTTCGTTCAGAAGGTATTAAAGCTATTGAAGAACAAGGAACACATGTGGTTTCTGATTTTGGTGAATTAGAAACACCGCTAATTGACGGAAAAGATTGTGCGTATGTAATTTTTGATGGAAAAACAGCATTATGTGGAATTGAACAGGCTTACAATCAAGGTATAGTAGATTGGAAAAAACCAGTTTCATGTCATTTGTATCCAATTCGAGTTAAAGAATATTCCGATTTTGCAGCGGTTAACTATCACAAATGGCATATTTGTTCCGATGCTTGTGCTTTAGGAGAAGAGTTAAGTGTTCCAGTTTACAAATTTGTAAAAGAAGCTTTAATTCGAAAATTTGGTCAACAATGGTATGACGAATTAGAAAAAGTAGC
>JACXVH010000066.1 GCA_014763515.1 Flavobacteriaceae bacterium | reverse complement strand
TCACTATTAACAATTACAATAGTTTCTTGTGCTAAAAAAGAAGAAGTTAAAAATTTTACTGAAGTTAATTCTACAGATGAACTTTTTGAACTTAAAAGTTCAATTAATGAAACAAATTCTGTAGATTTTTTAAAACATTTCTATGTAGTTTCAGTAGTTGAGGAATTCCAGAATGATAGTCCTAAGAAAACTGAACTTATAAAAGAGTTTGATAAAATTATTAAGGATAATCTAAATTTTTCATGTATTGAAATAGATAAAAATAAAGTTCTTGAAGTTTTAAAAAAATGTAATTCAAAAGAACAATTAGTTCAAGAAATAAGAGAGAGTAAATCATTTTTTAATGACCCTGAACTTGAAGAAGGAATTAGAAATTACGAGATAATTAAATTAACTGAACAATCTTTTGCAATTTACGGAAAAATTTGTGGCGGTAATGACTCCGACAAGTATTTGTTAATTTCTGATATTGATAAAAATACTAAAGATTTTATTTTAGGAGAAAGTTACATAGACAAAAAGACAAAACCTGCAATTGAAAAATTACAAAGTGACTTAAAAACAAAATTTACTTTCGCAAATCCTGCTGTTCTAAATTATGGTTCTGCTAAAATTAATGGTGAAGACTATATAACAACTGCATATGCCGAAGGAGAAATAGAAAGTTATCGTCCAATTTATAATTTAATTATAGCTTGTAACCTAAAGAATAACAAAATATTCTACTTGTATGACAGCCCAAAATCAGAAAATGATAATTGGAAACACGATATTGAAACATTAGATGGTGCGGAATTTAGTTGGGTAACTGAAAAAAATCCTGATTGGAAACAACTTGATTAATTAAATCTTCTGCTAACACAGGTTTTGCAAGATTGCGGGTTTTAGGCTTAATTTAAAGTTAGTTTTGTTTCTTTGAGTTCAGTGTTTAACCGAAAGTTTTGGCTTCTTTAGCCCGCAACCTCGCAAAGCCTGGGAACGTTACCTGCAAGCTAAAACAATCTAAAATGCTAATTATAGTCTGTTGTGAGATTTGAACACTAAAGTTAGCTTTGTGCAGACTTTAGTTAGCAATGGTGTCTAAACACGAAATATTAAATTTATTCGGAGAAAACGTTAGAAAATTCAGACGCTTACTCAACATTTCACAAGAAGAATTGGCACATAAAGCTGACCTTCATAGAACATATATTGGAATGATTGAACGAGCAGAAAAAAATATAACTCTCGTAAACATTGAGAAGATTGCCAATGCTTTAGAAGTCAAAATTGAAGACTTATTAAAACATGGCAATAATGGAAATAACGATTGAAGAATTTTCTGAACTACTTGATAACAAGTATATAATTGTTGAATCTTTTAGAGAACACTCAAAAGCTTCTGAAAAATACATTGATGTAACATTCGTTCAAAAAGACGGTTACACTTGGAAAGGTTCAATCCCATATTTCTACAGAAGAACGGGACTTTTCATTGAAACGGCTAATGATTTGGTCGACTATCTTAACGAAATTTATCCTCACTTTACTAAAACAGAAATTGAAAAGTTTCAAGCTCAAGAGAAAAAGCGTTGGAATGATGAAATGTCAGGTAAGAAAACGACTAAAGGATTTTTTGATAACTTACTTGACCTTGATTGGAAAAGTGTAAAATATGACTTGCCAAATAATCCAAATTGGGCAAGAAGAATCCAAGACATAAAAGAATTCGGCTACACCTTAGCGACTGACACAAGAAGGACTGTTAAAGGGAAATATGAAACAGACACACATATTTTACTCGTTCCATTGCCAAAAGGTGGAGTAACGGGTTATGAAGTTATGTCGCCTGCTTTCAAGGCAAAAGCAATTTCTGTAATGGAATCAATAAATGTTTATGAGTTCAGTAAAGCTAACAAGCATGGACTTCTTCCAGACCATAAATTCCCTGAAATAAGATGGGACGAAGAAACTAGGGCTGAGAATCCAGATGAAATGCCAGTCAAAGAAATCAAAGAAAAATTTCAACTTGTAGATAATCAAAGAAATCAACAAAAGAGAGAAGTTTGTCGAAAGTGCTTTCAAACAGGTGTAAGAGGAAAGCTTTATGGAATAAACTACTTCTATCAAGGCAATGAAAATTGGCCTGACGATATTCCAAAAGTTGGAAAGGAAGCTGAAAAAGGTTGTGTTGGTTGCGGTTGGTATGATATACAAAAATGGAGAGAAAGCTTAAATGCATTAATTAAAAACAATCAATGATTTGCATACTAAAGTTATCATTTTTTTGTAGCTTTGTGTCGGATTAAAATATTATTATGGGTAAAGATATAACATTTGGTAGCGTTTGTTCAGGCATAGAAGCCTCTCAATTGGCTTTTTCCCCTTTTGGGTTTAAACAATTATGGAGTTCAGAAATTGCAGAGTTTCCTTCAAAGGTTCTTGAACACCATTTTCCTGATATACCAAATGTTGGCGATATGATAAATATTCCAAATTCAATTCTTAATCGTGAATTTGAAGCACCTGACATTTTTTGTGGCGGTACACCTTGCCAAGCTTTTTCATTAGCAGGATGGAAAAATGGACTTGCTGACGAAAGAGGACAATTAACTATGACCTTTATCGAAATTGCAAACGCAATCGACAAAATAAGACTTGAAGACGGAAAAGAGAAAAGTATTGTTTTGTGGGAAAATGTTGAAGGAGTGCTTAACGATAGAACAAACGCTTTTGGTAATTTCATTGCAGGTTTGGCAGGTTTTGATGAAGAAATCAAAATTGGTAAATGGACAAAGTCAGGCTATTTGGAAGGAAAAGACAGAAATGTTGCATGGAGAGTAATAGACGCTAAATATTTTGGACTTCCTCACCAAAGAAAAAGATTATATGTTCTTGCAGGTGGTAAAGACTTTAAACCTGACCAAGTATTGTTTGAATTCGACAAAAAGGACATTGTAAAGGAAATAAAATTAAAAGCTAAAAAATCTTCTTCAAATCTTCCTGACTTATTTTCACCAAATCTTCCTGAAGAAAAAGTCGAAAATGTTTTCCATAAAGGAGGTTCAAAATTCCAAGTATTTAGAGAATATACGGATTGTTTATATGCAGCTTATGGAACGAAATGGAACGGTAATGCTGCAGCATATAATGGTTCTTTGTACGTTGCAGAAAATGATAAAATTAGAAGATTCACACCTTTAGAATGTGAAAGACTAATGGGTTTCCCTGACAACTATACAAAAGTAAATGGAAATAGCCATACTAATAGATTTCAAGCGGTAGGTAATTCTTGGGCTGTTCCAGTTGTTAAATGGATTGGCAGTAAAATAAGTGAGTTTATGGATAAAAAAACCACAAATGAATTTACTGAATGGCAAAAAGCAGTTCAACAGAAGAAAAATAATAAAAACGCATTACTATATCTACTAGAAGGAACAAACCAAATTAGCCAAACTGAATTTTTGAACTCTTCAAACATTCCAAACAATCCCATATATGGAGATTTAAAAGACATTGTTGAACCAAATCACGCTCTTGACAAATTTTATTTGAGTGCCAAAGCTTGTGCAGGTATCTTAAGACGAAAAGAAGAACGCAACATGAAAATGAACTCGGAATTGGAGCGACTAATGACAATTATAAGCAAAGGCGAAAACAAAGATAATACGAAAGAAAAAAAAGAAAGCCAGCATGTAACATTGTGTATAAGCAATAGCGGGTTTAGTGATAAAAAGAAAAATATTCTTGTCAATCAAAGTTCTGTACTTGGCTGAATGTGAAGTGCTTTTAAATCCGCTACTGCTCATACACTAGACCGTTAGCGGTCACCCTAAAGACGACACCTGCGAACAAAAACAGATAGAAGAAAATATTATGGCATACAAAGCATTTCTCATTAGACAATACGACCACACTCACGAAAATCAATTTTTCAGAGCGTTCTCAACGCAGCTACGAAAAACATTTAAAAATGCTGACGGACTTCACACTCTAATCGGAAATGTTAGTTGTAATGGACATCAAATTGACGCACTTTTTATTTCAAGCGGTAAAATAACAGTGATTGACTTCAAAGATTATAGTGGACAGTTGACATTCTCAGAAAATAATCCTTGGAAAATTACTAATGGTGGCGACTTTAAATATGTTCAAGGTGGCGGTAGTATTCGTAATCCATTTCAACAAGTAAACGCTTACAGATTTTCGTTAATTCAATTTCTAAGTAACAAACAAAAAGAGTTTTCCGACCAAAATCACGACATAAACTTAGGACACATAAGTTCTTTGGTTTTGTTTCAACAGACAATAACATTTGACGAAAATGAAATCCCTCAAAAAATAAAAAGATATTTCAGCGTTGCAGACAACAATAATTGTATTGCAAAAATTACAGACAGAAATTCGGCTCAACTTGTATTATCAGACAACGAAATTGGAAAAATCCTTGAAGCACTTGACGTAAGAGATGAAAATTTATATGACGAAGCACAAGAACCTGAAACACACGATGCACAACCCCAAATTCCAAACGCAGCAGAAAGATTAGAATTAGTTCGCAAGACATTAGCAAATGTAACAGCGAAAACACCTATTGAAAAACTTATTGTTTATTATCAAACTCTAATCAATCTTGAAAGACAAAAAGAGCCAACCGTTCAAGAAGGACACCCATTCCATATAAATTGGGCAAATATTGCCAATTCAATAAATATCAACCTTGAACATAGTCCTGCATTTCACCAACTCTTTCAGCAAAACAGAACGCAACAATTTCCTAAAAATGTTTTTATTGGTGTAAACGTTTTGTTAAACAACCAAAACCTTCCACTTCTTTATGCGATAATTCCAAACAGAGATATTTTATCTCATACATCAATTGAAATTCCTATTGAAGATTTTACACTTTTTACAAAACCACTTGAAGACAGAAATTATCCTGATGAATTGCTTGAAGAATTAGCATCTGCGGTAAATCAGAAAAACACAATAACGGAAAAAATTGAAGTATTAAGAAGTTACTTAGATGACGTTGTTGAATTAGTTGAAAATATAACGTTAGCATTTAGCGAAGAAAATCCTTTTACAAGTCAATTGCTTTCGGAACTCAAAAAAATAAATTCAGAAAACTTAGTCAAAGAAAATAGTTTGCTTGAAAAGTTTTTACTTAAAAAAGAAATTCCAAATACAATACAAGAAATTCCCGCTTCTGAATTTATTCAAATTTCGCCTTTAAACTCAAAACAAAAAGAAGCGGTTCGCTTTGCGTTTAATCAACCATTATCAGTTGTAACGGGTCCCCCTGGGACAGGAAAAACTCAGGTTGTATTGAACATTTTAGCAAATGCGATTTTGCACAATAAAAAGGTTTTATTGGCAAGCAAAAACAATCAAGCGGTTGACAATGTAAAAGACCGATTAACTGCGTTAATCCGTGAACCAAAATTCTTTTTACGTTTTGGTAGTAAAACAGAAATAAGAGACAGAACAAAACCAACAATTGATTTTTTTGTTAGACAAAAACACAACAACGTTCTTGACGACAATTCGGATAAACTTGCACAAGTTGAAAATGAAATAAGGGAAAAGAAAACAATAATTGCTAATTGTAATGCACAACTTGAGAGAAAAAGAAAACTTGAAAAAGATGTTGTAAGTCAAATTCAAGTATTGGAATTACAAGAAACTAATTACGAAACGTTTCTAAATACAAATGAATCATTAAGTGTTTTTGAAGCCCAAACAAAGCAAACATTAAATTCTTTAAAAGCAGAAAACATAAAATCAAAAAACGAGATTTCTTCCAAGTATTCAGGAATTAACAAAGTTTTATTTGATTTATTCTCAAAGAAAAAATTTGCGGTTTCTTTGATTTCATCTTTTGAATCTTGGCCGCCCGAACTAAGACAATTGGCGGAAAATCAAAATATCAAACCTTCACTTGCCACATTGACAAATGGGGAAACGATTATTTCGTCTTATTCAAAACTTGTTCAATTTCTTGAAAAAGGAGTTTCTCTTATAGACAAGAAAATTGAGCTGGGACAAAATGTTCAAAAAGCAAAAGACCTTTTGAACAACACGCAATTGGAATTACAAAGGTTATCAGAAAACGAAGAAAATCTAAAAACTGAAATTACCAACACCCAAAAAGCAGTTGACAGTTTAGGTGCTTCGCTACTTAACGAGTTAATTCATAAAAGAATCAGAACAAGTGATGCAGCACAAATAAACAAATACAAAGAATATGTGCCAGATAATATTCCTTGGCAATGGGGTGAAATCCCTGAATTTATTAAAACGACAAAAAACTTTCTCGATACTTTCAACATTTCAGCAATCACAAGTTTATCAATCAAAAGTGCTTTTCCATTAGCAGACGAGTTGTTTGACATTGTTGTTATTGACGAGGCTTCTCAATGTGATGTTGCTTCAGCCTTACCACTAATTTTGAGAGCCAAACAATTAGTTGTAATTGGCGACCCAATGCAATTAAAGCATATATCAAAAGTTCAGACCTACGAAGAAAAGTATATCCAAAACAATTTAGGTATTGACGCAAATCTTAGGTTAGATTATGTAAACGAATCGCTTTATGATTATTGCTATAATCTTTCAATTACTTCAAAAAGTCATAGTGTATTTTTAAAAGAGCATTTTAGGTGTCACCCACAAATAATCAACTATTCTAACAAAGCGTTTTACGGTCCAAAAATGGGACAAGAACTTGATATTTTGACAACACCTGAAAATTATCAAATAGAACCGAAAGGAATTGTTTGGGTAAACACAAATGGAACGCAACACGAACAACGCAACTCAAACAAACTTGAACTTGACAAAGCAATTTCATTGGCTTGCAAACTTGCTGAACAGCACCCAAACATTTCAATTGGTATCACGACACCTTTCAGACATCAAGCAAACGAACTTAAAGAAGCAATTCCAACATCTTTACGAGAAAGAATAAAAGCAGACGCAGTTCATAGTTTTCAAGGGGATGAAAAAGATATTATGATTTTCAGTTTGGTTGTTTCACAAAATAGCCCAAGACATAAAGCGGAATGGATTAATGCAAAAGTTCCATACTTAATTAACGTTGCTGTTACAAGAGCAAAAAATACGCTTTACATCGTTGGTAACGCTAACTATTGCAAGACACTTCCACCTGACTCACCTTTGGGTTTACTTGTAAATTACGTTAACGAAATAAATCCAATACCGAATTAGAGAAAATGAACAAACAAAAAGACATAAAGACAAAAGGGCGAACCGCTAACAGCGGTTTGGCGTAATGGCGGGTGCAGTGCTTCGTATGACAGTTTTGTGGTAGGTTCAAGTGCAGTGCTTCGATTGAACTTTTGTGCTAAATATCCGCCACTACGCCAAGCCGGAAAACGTTAGCAGCAACTCTAAAACGACAATGGACAATTTCACGACAGACAATAATTCAATAAAATAAAACTTAAAGCAGCAATACTATGCAAGCAAACTACG
>JACXVH010000420.1 GCA_014763515.1 Flavobacteriaceae bacterium | reverse complement strand
AAATTAAACAAAAAAATAATGGGGTTTTAAAACCCCATTATTTTTTCTACTTACACAGTTTATGTTATAGTACCTCTTATTAAATCGAGTTTCTTCTCTCTACGCCATTTTTTTAATTCTTTTTCTCGAGCTATTGCTTGTTCAACCCAAACAAATTTTTCATATAAAACTAAAAATTCTAAACTGTATTTAGAAGCAAAAGTCTTATTCCCAGAATAAATATTTTGTTTATGTTGGCTAAGCCTTTCTTTTAGATTATTTGTCATTCCAATGTAAAAGGTTGACCTGTATTTGTTAGTAATGATATAGACGTAATAGGAATGAAAACCTACTTGCGGATTGAATTCATTCATAAAGATTTATTATTAATTTCGTTATGTGATTTCTCACTTCGTTCGAAATGACAAATAAGAAATAACCTACTTCACTTCCAAATCCACAAAAGAAAACGTATTGCCGCTAAACAATCCTTTATCGGAAAGTTTTAAATCAGGAATTACTAATAAAGCCATAAAAGAAAGCGTCATAAATGGCGCTTTTAACGGACTTCCCAATGCTTTTGCCATTTGGTCAATTTCTTGATATAATTTTCCAGCGGTCCAACCGTCTTTATCGCTCATAATTCCCGCAACAGGAAGCGGTAAAACTTTTTGTTCGTTTCCATTTACAGCACAAACCCCGCCTTTGTTTTCAATTAGTAAATTAACCGCTTTGCAAATTTCTTCATCCGAAGTTCCAACCGCAACAATATTATGACAATCGTGCGCAACTGAACTCGCAATAGCACCTTTTTTTAATCCGAAATTTTTAATAAAAGCCATTGCTGGTTGTGTGTCTTGATAACGATTCACAACCGTCATTTTTAAAATGTCATCTGAAGTGTTGGAAACCAAATTTCCGTTTTGAATTAAAGAAGTATGATGAATTTCATTCGTAATCAATTGGCCTTCTAAAGCTTCAATTACTCTAATTTTAGATGCTGAACTTTTGACTTCAAAGTCTTCTGTTTTTTTGAAAGAAGTATTGAAATTATTTGGTGTTTCAAAATCTACATGAGCTACTTTTGAAATTCCG
>JACXVH010000419.1 GCA_014763515.1 Flavobacteriaceae bacterium | reverse complement strand
CAAGCTCTCATAAACCATATAAATGGAGGTATGTCATATAAACTTTGATGATTTGCAACAAAAATCAAAGGTTTGTGCGGTGGTAATTTTTCTCTTCCTCTTACTACATAAGTTGTTCCTAAAATATGAGTTGTTCTTATAAGAAAGAAGTTTAAAATAACAACACTCCATCGATGTGCATTATATCCAAATATATTATAGCATATCCATTGAATAGGTTGAAAAATGATTAACCATAAACCAAAAACTAAATAAAATAGAATCGTAAGTGGATATGAAATTATTTTTTGCATTTTGTATCTTATATTAATAACGCTATTTTTTTGACAAAAGTACATTTATAATATAGAAAAACCACCATTATGGGTGGTCTTTCTATATGCTTGCATAACAAAAATAGTTATTCAATTTTAAATTAAGATTTTTAATTCATAATTGTACACACACCATTAACGCAGTCTATATTTTCTGGAGGCATAACTACAGAACAATCTGAAATTGCATTTGTTTGAATATTTCGAATAGAATCCATGGTGTAGTATTCACTTACAAGTTGTTCCAATTCATTTTGATTAACATTTTCAGAATATGCAAGATATTCTCTAGGACCTCCACAAGGTTTAGAACCTAAGGGAATAAAGTTACAACTTGAAGTAGTACTACATGTAAATTGACCAATATAGTTTGTGATTTCTGTTCTTTTATTGTTCAGCATTTCTTCAGTAATCACATCATTTTGATTGTCATTTTCACATTGAAAACTTTGTAATAACGTTAATACTAGAACAAAAGAAATAATTTTTCTCATAATTGTTTTTAACTACTAGATCCAAAAATCAATATTTGGTTGCAAAAAAAATGCCTTAAACATTGTTTAAGGCATTATATAATTAACAAAACTCGTTGTAAGCGTCTTTTAGATTTTCTGCAATCATTTCTGCAGGTCTTCCTTCAATATGATGACGTTCTAACATATGCACTAATTCTCCATTTTTGAATAATGCCATACTTGGTGATGATGGAGGAAAAGGAAACATATGTTCTCTCGCTTTTGTAACAGCATCTTTATCAACACC
>JACXVH010000418.1 GCA_014763515.1 Flavobacteriaceae bacterium | reverse complement strand
TATAAACTATTAAACGGACAACTATTTTCTTCATACTTCGTTTTCTTATCGTAACTACAATCTGAGCAATAATTACTCATTTTGTCGATATAATTTCCGGAAGAAACGTACGGTTTTGTTGCTATTTTCCCACCATCAGCAAACTGACTCATGCCACGCGTATTCGGTAATTGCACCCATTCTATTGCATCAGCATAGACACCTAAGTACCATGCATCTACCTCATCTGGATGAGTTTCCATCAACAAAGCAAAATTTCCTAAAACCATTAACCGCTGAATATGATGTGCATAGGCATTATCTAAAGAATTTTGCGCACAATTTGCTACACAATTCATTTTTGATTTTCCTGTCCAATAAACATCAGGTAATTTTCGATTGTGATCTAAAAAATTAACTTTTTTCATAGTATCAAAATGATTCCAATACATCATGCGAACATATTCGCGCCAACCAATGATTTGACGAATAAATCCCTCTACTTGTGCTAATTCAATTGCATCTTGGTTTTCATAAAAATAAGCTTCGGTTTTTTCTACAATTTCTTTCGGACTTATCATTTTTACATTTAAAGCAAAAGATAAATTCGAATGGAAAAGCATTACTTCATCTGTATGCATGGCATCTTGATACGTCCCAAAATGTGGCAACAGATAATTTAAAAAATAATCGAACTGCGCTAATGCTTGTTCTCTTGAATTTGGAAACTGAGAAATCTTGGTTTTTTGACCAAATGTTTTAATTTTTGCTTCTTCTAAATCGGCAATAATTTCATCAACTGAATTGTCAAAGGTTAAAACTTTTGGAACTTTAAATGGTTCTTTCCATTTGTTACGATTTTCAGCGTCATAATTCCATTTTCCACCTAAAGGTTTTTCATTTTCAAGTAAAACATGATTTTTCTTCCTTACATGACGATAAAAATTTTCTAGTAATTCGTATTTCTTTTCTTTCCCAAATTCCGCTAATTCCTGTAATGAGCAATAAAAATGTTCGCTATCAAAAGCTTTTACAGCAATAGAACTTTTCTTTTTTAGTTCTTTGAACTCATCATACAATCTTTTTTCATCTGGAAATTGA
>JACXVH010000417.1 GCA_014763515.1 Flavobacteriaceae bacterium | reverse complement strand
ATAAAAGCGTAATATCCTCTAAAAATTAAAGCGTAGGCATCGAGTAGAAATAATCGTTTTTGTGACATGAAATTGAGTTTAAAACGTAAAAATACAATTCTTTGCGAAATGTAGAGGTGTTAAAAAAATATAAATTTATAGCGAATTGATTTCTTGTTATTTACATTTGCTAAAAAAATAAAATGCTCCGTTGGTTACTCCCTTTTCTAATTTTTGGTGTAATTGAATATTACTCCTTTCAAACCATTAAAACCGCAACACGCTCTAAATGGTTGCTGGTTTTTTATATTGTTACCTCTGTTCTTTTTGTAGCTTATTTGTTTTATTTTTTCTTTACACATTCTAGAGGACAAGGGCAAAACAGACAGACGCTTTGGACGATGGGTTTTTTTCTGCTCATTTATTTGCCAAAAATTGTTATGACATTAATTTTACTTTCAGAAGATATTTTCAGGTTATTAAGTGGAATTTTTAATTATGTTTCTAGTTCAACTACGAAAAACAGCTTTTTGCCTGAAAGAAGAAAGTTTATCAGTCAGGTTGCGCTTGGTTTAGCGGCTATCCCATTTACATCACTAATTTATGGAATGACCAAAGGGAAATATAATTTTAAAGTAATCAAGCAAACCTTATTTTTTCCAGATTTGCCAGAAAGTTTTGACGGAACAACAATCACCCATATATCTGACATTCATAGCGGAAGTTTTGATGACAAAGAAAAAATTGAATATGCCATTGATCTAATTAATACTCAAAAATCAGATTTAGTATTATTTACTGGCGATATTGTAAACACAAAAGCGGATGAAATGTATCCGTGGATTGATACTTTTAAAAAAATTCATAACCCTATTTTAGGAAAATATTCGGTTTTAGGAAATCATGATTATGGTGAATATTATCAATGGAATTCTAAACAAGAAAAAGAACAAAATTTTACCGAAATTAAAGATTTACACCGTCAAATTGATTTTAAACTTTTGCTGAATGAAAATGTTGAAATTAAAAAAGGTAACGATTCAATAAAATTAATTGGTGTAGAAAACTGGGGTGTAAAATTTAAACAAGCTGGCGATTTAAAATT
>JACXVH010000065.1 GCA_014763515.1 Flavobacteriaceae bacterium | reverse complement strand
TGTAATTAGAAGATCACAAGCAAAATATGAGATGTATATAGGCAAACCGATTGAATATATTGCAGATGAGATAAAAGACGAAAGAGAGAAATTAGAGGCTATGACGGCTAAATATAATAAAGCGATAGAATATATGATTTCACAAGATCCAAATCAGTGGTTTTGGATGCACAACAGGTGGAGGTTATGAAAAAGGCTATCATTTTAAGTGACGGAAAAAATGGTCATCTTAACCAGTCAATAGCTTTTTGTAAATATATGGATCTATCCTATGATATCGCAGAAGTTAGATTTAAAAACAGATCTTTTAAATCATTATCATATCTGTTTGACAGAGTCGGTTTTTATACCATGTCTATTTTGGATATGCGGCTTAAGTGCGAATATGATGAATTTTGTCATTCTTGCTTTGAAAATTATGATATTTTAGTATGTGCAGGTTCAGGTACATACTATGCTGCAAAAACTATAGTAAAAAAAACGGATCTAAAAGCGGTTTCTATGATGCTTCCGCATGGATACAGATATGATTTTGACATTATATTTGCTCAAGCTCACGATAATCCTCCAAAGCGTTCAAATATCATAGAGATCCCGGCTAATTTTTCATTTATACAGCCGCTTGGGATATATAAACCAAATAAACGATCAGTTGGCATTATAATCGGTGGAAGTAACAGTTATCTGCATATGAGTAAAGAGAAGTTAAAAGAGCAGCTGGATTTTATAAAAGAGAGATTTAAAGATCACGAGATAGCCGTTACCACATCTCCAAGAACTTCAAAAGAGATAGAAGAGTTTATAAAAAGCTATCATTTTGACTATGAAGTTATATATTCAAAGAGTCCTATCAATCCTATACCTGATTTCTTAGCACATTGCGATACGGTTTTTATAACAAGCGACAGTACCTCCATGATAAGCGAAAGTATCTCTTTTGGAGAGGCAAATATCGTTGTTTTACCTCTTGCGGCAACAAAAGAAAACAAATTTGACAGCTTCATTTCTAAACTTGAAAAAGAGGAATATTTGCATATATTTAACGGTACAATTATAAATAAAAACAAAAAGATAGATTTTAGGCGATATCTAAAAGGTTTAAAGTGATGAAGATAGTACAACTCCTGCCGGAATTAAATGAGGGCGGAGTGGAAAGAGGAACAGTTGAGCTTAATCGAGAGTTTGTAAAACTGGGACATGAAAGTATAGTTATCAGCAATGGCGGGAAGCAAACTAAACAGATAGAAGCAGATGGCGGCAAACATATTAAATTTGATGTTGCAGGCAAAAACCCCTTGAGCGTTCCATGGCGTATTTATAAACTTAGAGCTTTGCTAAAAGAGTTAAATCCTGATATTATCCATGCCAGAAGCAGGGTGCCTGCATGGCTTAGCTTTTTGGCAAACAAAACTCTTCATATACCTTTTGTTACTACTGTTCACGGATTTAATAGCGTAAGTTTCTATAGTAAGATAATGACCAAGGGAGATGCAGTTATTTGCGTAAGCAATTCGATTAAAGAGCACATTAAAAGATATTACAAAATACCCGAAGAAAAAATTACTGTCATACCAAGAGGGGTTGATCCGGAAAAATTTAATCCAAACAATATAAATAAGCAATTTATTGCTGATTTTAAAAAGCAATATGATTTGGAAAATAAATTTATTGTATCAACAATAGGAAGAATAACACAGTTAAAGGATCTTGAAACATTTATTCATTCTGTTGATATAGTAAAAAAGACGATCCCGCAACTCAAAGCGCTTATTGTCGGTGGAGTTCATAAAGACAAAGAAGATTATTTTGAAAGCTTAAAAAAATTGGTAAAAGAATTGGGCTTAGAAAATGAAATTATCTTTACGGGCAGTCAGAGCAATATAGCAGAAATATATACTTTGAGTGATGTTGTAGTAAGCGCATCTAAAAAACCGGAAAGTTTCGGTAGGAGTGTAGCCGAAGCGATTGCTATGAATACTCCTGTAATTGCAACAAATCATGGCGGCGTAAAAGATATCATAATTGATGGTAAAAATGGATTTTTAGTTGATGTGGGTAATACAGATGAGTTAGCTTTAAAAATAATAGAATCTAAAGATTTGAAATTTGATGGATATACTTATATTACTAAAAATTTTTCATTAGAACAGATGGTACAAAAAACATTGGAAATTTATAAAGAGGTAATTAATGGTTGAAATATTAGCATTGGGTGATTGCAATACGTTGGGTATCGGAAATTTACGATTTAATTCATATCCTGAGAGATTTGCAAAAAAAATAAACAAAAGTGTTAAAAATTGTGGGTACACTATGTCTACAACAAGAGAAATGATACATTTTTTTAATGATTTTAAGTCCGATAATACCGAGATTATTCTAATCCAATATGGGTTAGTTGATTCTTGGAAAACCTTTAAATATGCACCTTATGTATTGTATTATCCAGATAATTTTATAAGAAAAATTTTACGAAAAATAGTCAAAAAATATAAAAAAATATGTAAAGCGATAGGGCTAAATAGTTTACTTGGAGTTGAAAGTGTTGTTCCGATAAATGAGTTTAAAAACAATTTAGAATTCATAATAAATAATTCACAAAATTGTTTAATTTTTTTAATTGATACTATTCCAAATAAAGATATTTTTAGGAATAGTGAAATAAAAAAATATAATTTAGCTATGCAAGAAATTAGTGATAAGCATGAAAATGTATTTAAAGTAAATATTTATAATTTTTTTGAAAATAAAAAAGATTTTTATCTTGATGGTACACACTTAAGTCAAAATGGAATAGAGTTAATCTCAAATAAATTGTTTGAAGAATACAATACAGCAATAGGTAAAAACACATAATGAAAGTGGTTCAATTCTTAGCATCAAATGGATGGGGTGGCATGGAAAATGTTTTTGTTTCATTGTGCAATGAGCTTTCAAAAAATATAAAAATAGAAGTTATAGTTTTTGATAACAAATTTATAATAGATAGATTATCGAAAGATATCAAAATACATAGACTTTTTTCTAGTCAAAGTAGATTTAACCCATTATTATATATTGAAATTGGAAAAATCTTAAAAAAAATTAAGCCTGACATAGTCCATACCCATGGCGCGAAGGCTACTGAAATTTTTTATAGACTCAATAAATTATTAAATATAAAGCATGTCGCAACAAAACATAATTCTAGAAAAGGCTCTATATTTAATAAGGTTGAATATGTAACAGCAGTATCTAATGGCGCAAGAAAAACTATTGAGACAAGCAAAGTAAAAATAATTTATAATGGCATAGAACCAGTAAAACTAAGTTTTTCGAATATAAAGAATAATATTTTTACAATACTTGCGATAGGCAGACTTGATAAAATCAAAGGTTTTGATATCCTAATCAGAGAATGTTCAAAGCTTGATTTTGATTTTAGATTAAATATTGTTGGAGATGGAGGTGAAAGAGAAAATTTGAAAAAAATTACAAAAGAGCTAAATTTGAACGATCAAGTAGAGCTTGTTGGATTTCGTCATGATATACCTGAACTTATGAATCAAGCAGATTTGGTTGTAGTTAGTTCACATAACGAGGGTTTTAGTTTAGTCATTACTGAAGCACTTTTTTATGCCCAGATGCTTATTTCAAGAAATGTTGGAATAGCAAAAGAGATTTTGTCTGAAAACTTTTTGATAGATGAATTTAAAATAGCTGAAAAAATTAATAATGTTTATAATAATTTGGAAAAATACAAAAATAAATTTTTTGAATTTAGCAAAGACAAAAAAGCTAAATTTATGCTGAGCAATATAGGAAAAGAATATATAAATTTCTATATTGAAATTTTAGATAAAAATTATATTAAAAAATTGACAATGGATTTAAATGAAAACACTTGATGTGTTAAAAGTACTGAAAATTACAGATGGAAGAGCAGGACATATAACAATAACGGATGGGATTATAAGCGCAATTCAAAAAACTCATCAAGTAGAAATTGTAACTATGGAGATATCAATAAGGACAAAGTTTTTTTTGAGAATTTTGAGATTTATTCTTCGATACAATTTTCTAAATAATAGGTTTGTACTGAATGATTTTTTTATAAAGTTGTTTTATAAAAACTATCATAAACTAGATCATAAGATAGATTTGATTATCTCAACTGGTGGTGACACTTTGTTTATGAATATATGGTTATGTTATATGTTGGGGGTGAAAAATATATTTTCCGGCTCATTAAGAGGGATAAACCAAAAATATTTTTTTCTTATACTAAGCAACATAAATGCAAAAAATTGTATAAATTTGAGCATCGCACCAACTCGAATGATTGACGAAAATGATTTGCATCAACAAGTTAAATATTTTTGCAATGAAAAAAAGATTGACAACAATAGGAAATATTTTGTTTTGTTAATTGGCGGAGATGGTGGTGGATATAAATATGATGAGGATGATTACTACGAATTAGTAAATAATTTTATGTCCTTAGTTGAGAAGCATAAAGCAAAAGCTCTCATCACAACATCCCGAAGAACAGGACTTAAATATGAAAAGCTATTAAAAAAATTATTTTCAAAATATAGCGATGATATAGCTTATAGCGTTTATTTTGGACAAAATCCAGAAAAAATTGTTGCTGTGTACCTAGAACTTGCATCTATAGTTTTTGTTACAGAAGAGAGTGGCTCAATGATAACAGAATCATTATTGTACAAAAAACCTGTTTTTACTTTATCTCCTAAAAATATTAAAGAACAAAAAAAATATAAGTTATTTTTGAATGACTTGGTTGAAAAGCAAAGGATCAATAGACTTGCTATACAAAGCAATCTGTCTGATATAAATCTAGATAATTTTGTTTTTAAGTATATTGAAAAACTTCCTATCGAAGAGTTATCAGAAAAATTACAACCATTTTTAAAGGAAATAAAATGAAAATAGCATATTTTGTAAATTCATTTGACGCAATCAATTGGGGAGGGCAGGCAACATCGAATGGTATAAAAGTTTTAGTCGAAAAAACATATCCCAATGCAACTTTTGTACCACTTGATTTGCCATCTTTTCCCTTTGATAAAATAAGAATAATTAGAACAATTTGGGAAAAAAAATTAGCTAATTCAATTTTGGTCGATGAAAGAGGAAGTGTTATAAAATATCTTAAAAAACTGAATATTGATGAAAGTTTTTTTGAAGGTTTTGATACAGTATGTTTTAATGGAGAAGGTGCAATACATTCTAAGTCTGGGCATTTGATACGATTAATGGGAATGCTCTATGAATTTAAAAAAAGAGGAGCTTTTGTTTCTGCATTAAATCAAACAGTTGATTTGGGCAACAATAAGCTTATTCAAGATGTGGTAAAAAAAGTTTATTCAATGGTTGATTATCTAGCCGTACGAGAACCCGTATCTCAAAGAGAGCTACAAAAGCTTGGCTTAAATCCAGAGCTCGTAGCAGATGCTGCTTATGCACTTGGTTCATTATCAAAAGAGGAGGTTGAAGAATTAACATCTGATTTAAACTTACCACAAAAATTTGTTGCAGTTACAGGATCGTCATATCTCAAAAGAAGCAGAAAGTCTATAAAATTAATGGACAAACTTTTGGCAGAAATAAGAAATTTTTACAAAGATATACCAATATACTTTCTTGCAAATGCAAAAACAGATATGTATATAGCAAAAAAATTAAAATCTAAGTATAGATTTACTATTTTTGGTTTTCTAGAAAAGTATGATAAAGCTATGGCTGTAATTGCAAAAGCTTATGTTGTCATTGGTGGAAGACAGCATCCAAATATATTTGCTGCGATGCAAGGTGTACCGTTTGTTCCGCTAAAGGGCAATACGCATAAAATGGAAGGTGTTATTGAACTTATTAAGTATCCCATGAATGTTTTAGATTGGAATGATTTTAGTAATTTCAAAGACTCATTTCAAAAGTTAGAATTAATGAGAATAAATCTGTATGATGTTGTTAATGTTCCAAAACTTGAAACAATTCGTCTTTCATTATAATATTTCGATATAATTCACACAAATTAATTATAGAAGTGCTATTTAATGAGAGAATTACGTACCCATTTTATTATAAGTGGTTTATTGACTTTAATTTTTATACTCCCTGATGTTAGTTATAACCTTTTGTATGATGGTTATTTTGATTTAAGTATAAATATTTATAGAGAGTTTTTGATATTTTTTGCTATTAATTTTTTAATTTTATCTGTGCCAAATCTTTATTTAAAGTTTTTTTTATATTCAATTTTTATATTTTTTATTTTAGTCGAACATTTGCATTATAGTTTTTTTCACTCACTAATTATGCCTTATGAAATAAATATGTTTATAGATCAGCCAGAAGAAGTATTTGAATCTTTATTTGGTATAGTTAAATATATATTAATAGAATTATTATCTTTAACTGTACTCTTGTTTGTAGCTTTTTTCATATTCAAGTATAGTTCAAAATCTACATTAAGAATTAAATACATTTCATTATTTTTTATATTTTTTATATTTTTTACAGGCACATTGATTGCATCCCAAAGCAGAATACCAAATTTGTTTTATCCTAAAAATGACTCAACATCGATAAGAAATTTTTATACTTCTTTTTCGTGGTGGCTTGGAAAAGATATTATAACATCATTTGGTAATTCAGCACCGCAGAAAAAATTTCAGCAATATAAATTAAATCATATAAAAATAGATTCACCAAATACAATTATTGTTGTAATGGGAGAAAGTCTCGGGGCTAAATATATGAGTCTTTATGGGTTTAGCAAGAAAACAACTCCAAAATTAGATAAGTTGAAATCTAATCTTTTGTATACATGGGGATATTCTGGTGGCGTTGAGACAAAAGTTTCTGTTCCGACTTTTTTACACTTAAGCGAGAGCCAGAGAATACGTCTTTAATTTTCAATTCAAGCACTAATTTATTTAAGATAGCAAAGGATGCAGGATATACTACACACTATGTTACAACACAAAAACTAACAATTATGGAAAATTATTTTACCAATAGTGTAGATCATGTCGTAACAAACTTTTCTAATGGTGTAAATTATGATGAAGATTTAGTAAACTATTTAAATAAAATTGACACCAGAAATAAAAATTTTATTGTTTTACATCAAAGAAATTCACATTCGCCTTATACCAAATCAACACCAAAAGAATTTTATAAATTTTCGTTCAATGGTAAACCATATCAAGAATATATGCAAAATAGTTATTATAATTCAATTTTATATAATGATTTTCTTTATGATAAAATAATTAATTTCGCAACAAAAAATGAAAAATCTACAGTTGTGTTTTTTACTTCAGATCACTCTGAAATGATTGGGAATAAAGATGAAAATGGTCGCTATGGTCATGCATATTTGGGGTTTGAAGATGCCAAGATACCGATGATGATCTATTTAAACAATGAAGCAAGTAAGGTTGGCTTGAAAAACGATTTAAGTTTAAATAATATTATTTCACATTATCAATTTGGTAAATTAATTGCAAAATCAATGGGAGTTGAAGTTGTAAATCCAAATGAAAATAATGAATACTATATTAATGGAATCGACATAACAGGAAAACAAGGATTCTTAAAATATAAAAAAAGAGGAGCACTATAGGAATAGGTAATTAGAGAGTATAATGTCCCGGAAAATTTCGACAGCGACTTAAGCATTTCTTATTCCTAAATGATACAATAAATGAGGAATTTAGGAAAGGAAAAAAGATGAGCAA
>JACXVH010000416.1 GCA_014763515.1 Flavobacteriaceae bacterium | reverse complement strand
CGTTTCAGTAGCTAAAGCACCTGATGGAAAAGTAATCTTTTTACCAAATGTTGTTCCAGGTGATGTGGTTGATGTTCAAACTACAAAAAAGAGAAAAGCATACTACGAGGGAAAAGCAACAAAAATTCATTCGTATTCAAAAGATAGAATAGAACCTATTTGCGAACATTTTGGCGTTTGTGGTGGTTGTAAGTGGCAAAATATGAAATATGAAAGCCAATTGCTTTACAAAAATCAAGAAGTTCAAAATAACTTAAAGCGCATTGGTAAAATAGAATTACCAGAATTCGAACCTATCTTAGGCTCTGAAAAACAATTTTTCTATCGCAATAAGATGGAATTTGGTTTTTCAAATGCTCGTTGGATGACACAAGAAGAAATTGCCAGTGGAAAAGAATTTGAGCATAAAAACGCTTTAGGTTTCCATATTCCAAAAATGTGGGATAAGATTTTAGACATTGAAAAATGTCATTTACAACAAGATCCTTCGAATGCAATTCGTAACGAGATAAAAGAATTTGCTGTAAAAAATGGTTTAGAATTTTACGATGCTCGTAACCAAGAAGGCTTTTTAAGAACATTAATGATTCGTACAGCTTCAACAGGAGAAATCATGGTTTTGATTCAGTTTTTTAAAGAAAATAAAGCCAATCGCGAGTTACTTTTAAACTTTGTTGCAGAACGTTTTCCTGAAATCACTTCCCTACTCTATGTAATTAATAGTAAAGGAAATGATACCTTATACGACCAAGACATTAAGTTATTTAAAGGTCGTGAATATATTTTAGAAGAAATGGAAGGTTTACATTTTAGTATTAATGCAAAATCTTTCTATCAAACAAACTCTGACCAAGCCTACGAATTATATAAAATCACACGTGATTTTGCAGGTTTAACTGGTGAAGAATTAGTTTATGACTTATATACAGGAACAGGAACTATCGCACAATTCGTATCGAAAAAAGCGAAGAAAGTTATTGGTGTTGAAGCTGTTCCAGAAGCTATTGAAGATGCTAAAGCTAATGCCGAACGCAATAAAATAACGAATTGTGAGTTTTTTGTGGGTGACATGAAAAATGTTTTCAACGAT
>JACXVH010000415.1 GCA_014763515.1 Flavobacteriaceae bacterium | reverse complement strand
TTTACATGGCGATTTTCAACATATAGTCAATAATTCGCTAGCATTACTAGTTTTGCTTTCTTTTCTAAGGTTTTTTTATAGAGAACAAACATGGAAAGTAATTATTTTAGGAATCTTTTTTTCAGGCTTAGGAACTTGGCTTTTGGGACGACCTAGTTATCATATTGGCGCCAGCGGCTTAATTTATGTTTTGGTAAGTTTTATTTTCTTCAAAGGAATTTTTACCAAGTATTTTAGACTTATGGCAGTTTCTTTTGTTGTAGTTTTACTATATGGTGGTATGGTTTGGTATATGTTTCCTAAAGTAGATAATCATATTTCTTGGGAAGGGCATTTAAGTGGATTTTTAACAGGTTTATTTATGGCTTTATTAATTAGAACACCTCAATTTGGTAAACCCGTTATGTATAATTGGGAACATCCCGATTTTAATCCTAAAGAAGATGCATTTATAAAAAATTTCGATGAATCGGGCAACTTTAATCCACCACCAAAACCAAAAGAAGGTGAAAACGAAATCAAAGATTATTTTTCTTCATCCATGAAAGTGATTTATGATTTTTTGAGAAATAATTAAAATTAATAGGTTGAAGAATTTGCAATTACATAATCTTGGAAAATTTCAATCAAAGGTAGGATTGAAAGAACAATTCAATTCTAAAAAGATTGAAATTGAAAACAATTACAAGCTTTCTAAAGAAGAAAAGTTACTTCAAATCAAGAATATTGAACTCGAATTAAATGAGAAAATTAAAAAAAGTAAATGGTCTTTGTTTTAATTTTCAAACTCATTTTTAAATCTTCAAATTTTCAAATCAACAAATTACAATCTTTGCCTAACAACTTCATATAAAAACGCACCACAAGCAACCGATACATTTAATGAAGAAATAGTGCCAAACATAGGAAGCTTTGCTTTTTCATCAACAACTTTTAAAACAGAAGGATTTACACCTTTGTCTTCGCTACCCATAATAATAGCCGTAGGTTCTTTAAAATCTATATCGTAAATATTTTGATTCGTTTTTTCGGTAGCTGCAACTGTTTTTATACCACAAGATTGTAGGTGAAAAACAGCATCTTTAACATGGTC
>JACXVH010000064.1 GCA_014763515.1 Flavobacteriaceae bacterium | reverse complement strand
AATCATTACTGAAAGATTTTATTAAAAAATCTGAAAATAGGCTTGCAGATATAATTTCACAATCTATTGAATTATTATTAGTAAGGTATTTATTTGTAGATAAATTGTCTATAAAATTCATGATATTAACAGATTTTCCAATGTTTCAAGATCTATTTTACATTCATTGTCATCTAGTTTTTTTATCTTTTCTTGATATTCAATTGCTTTCATCAGAAGAGAATGTAACTTTACATATTTAGAATAATTTCCAAGTTCACTGATTTTATTGATCGCATATGTGTCCATTTTATTATATTTGATTTTTTGGAGTGCAATATATATTGTTTTATCAATATCAATGTTTGGTTGTTCTGGTTCGTCATTTTTAGTAATTATCTTTTTTCTAATACTAATTTCATTATTTTCAAAGCTTATTTCATCACAATAAAAATAGATTTTTGCTAAATCTTGAAGTAATGAAGGATTTTCATCTATAAAGCTAATATCGTTAATCAAGTTTTTAATATTTTTATCTACTTTAGAACCTTGAGATACAATTAAATACGAATCAATTACATTATTAATAATGTTTGAATCTATATTAAAGTCTTTTAACACATTTTTTATATCTTCAAGATTATTATTTGATAATTTGTAAGCTTCTAAAATTATAGATTCTTTACTTTTATATTTTTCAAAAAGTTGTTTTATATCATTTACCATCCAAAATCCTCTTCCGCCTCTTTTGGTACCATGTTGTTTAGTTGTTCAGTAACTAAACGGCTAATAATATTAAATGAATCTTCAGGATGAATCAGTATTTTTTCTTTAATAATTTCTAAGCCTCCATTTGTATATTCTTCTATTATTTTCATATACGATGCAATATTTTCATCATTTTCTTTATTTAATTTAGTGATATCTCCAGCTTCGTGAAAAAGGATAACTGTATCAAAATATTTTTGCTGCTCATCTGTAAATAGGTCAATAGCGATAGGTTCACCAAATCCACCAGAAATAGGGGTCATTTTTTTCTCCTTTATCCCTAATGCTAGTGCAAACACATAAATTTCTGTCATTTTCTGGAAAAAACCTGTTTTTTTGTTCTTTTTAATATCCAAAATTTCAAAAACAATGTCTTTATCTTTTGCCTTTTTTAATCTTTTAGAGACTAATAAATTATTCATCTGATATCCTTGATATTTTTAATTTCTGTAAATTCTTCATCATCTAAAACTTCCATATCTACAGATAATCCATTATAATTGATCTTATTTGATTTAGATAAAGATAAACTCAATTTTGGTCTATGTGCTATTAGTACATACTGGTTTGAAATGGTTTCTTTAAATATTGGATACAAGTCTTTCCCATCATTCCATTGTTCTTGATTTAAAAGAATAATAACTTGAGGTGCCATATCTCTAACAACCTCTGAAATATACTGTTTATATACAGTATCAAATTGACCATATGGAGAATCAATTACAATTGGATATATTCCTGCGCCAGGGTCAATATCATTAGTATTTCTTTTTTGTTCTCTGTTTCTAGCCATATCAATTAAAGTTGAAATGAATAGTAAACTTATTAATTGTCCTTCACCATCTGATTTTGCAGAAACCACTTCTTCATCATCTCCCTCTGTAATAACTAATCTAAAATCATCATCAATTTTGGCATTTTTCTGAGCATGCAATATAGATTGAAATTTAGTATTCAATCTATTTGATAATGTATTTCTAATCTCTTCAATGATTCTTGTGTTTTCATCAGAAAGTATATTTATAGCCTCTGAACAAAATGCGATTCTATTTCTAACTAATTTGATTGCTTCGTTTTGTGTTTCGTATTTACTGATTTGAATTTCAATTTCTTTTAACTCAGAATCAATAGTTTTTAGTTTATCTTCTAATAGTGCTTTAGTTTTTATTTTCTCATCTCTATCATGTTGTATTTGTTTTTTTCTAGAGATAAGATTCTCTTCGTTTTGTGGAAGTTCATTTTCGATATTATCTTCTAATATAGAAAATTTTTGTTCCAATTCGTTAATTTTATCTTGAACAGATTTTATGTCATCTGATAATTTTTTATATTCAGATATGTAATTAAAAGGGATGTCTTTTTTAGCTTCAATAAAATAACTCAATTCATTTAATACATCTTCAATTGCTGATTCATCAGAAACTGTATCTATAATTTTGAGTAGCTTTTGATGATGTTCATCTCCATCATCAAATTGTGTGCCGCATATACACATATGATTTTCAATTAATTCTTGGATGAATTTTTTTCTAATTCCAACAGGTAGTACACCTGTTTCTCTTTTTTCATCGATGATTTTTTTAGTAGTTTCTAAAATATTACTTGAGAGTGCCAAATAAGCCTGTTGTACAATTTTATTTTTTTGTGTATCTACAAGTTCGTTATATTTATTTTTTTGAAGCTCAATATTTTTTACTAAGTCTTCTCTCTCTTTTGATAATCCTTTTATTTCTTTTACATTTAACAATTCAACTTCAATTTTTTGTAATATATCATCAAAAATTTCTATATCACCATTTATTTTTTCAATGTTTTCATGTATTTGTTTTTGTTCATCTAAAAGTTTTTCTTTTTGTTCTTCTGGTAGAGTATCAAGATTTCCTTGATCCTTTTTAATACCGTTTAATTCATTTGTGAATTTTTTACGAGCCTCTTCAATATATAACAAAGCTTTTTCTCTAGTATCAATTTTCATTATATTCTTAATACCATCTTGAACTTTTTTATAATTTGATTCATCTGCAAATTTTTGAACACCTTCTCCTTTAAAGAAAAAATATTCTTTCATAGCAGGGCTTAGTACCGTATTGATTCTTTCTTGTGGATTGTGCTGAGTTTCATTGTTAATTTGTACAACTAAATCTTTTTTTGTAATTTCTTGTTTTTTATTTACATTTTTTATAACAACACTTCTTTTAACTGTATAGTTTTTATTTCTATCTTCAAAAATAAGGGTTGCTTCAACTGTCATTTCAGCAAAGTTATCTAAACTTCTAAAAAGTGACTTATTAAGAAAAACATCTCTTTGGTCAACATATTCAAGTTCATCTCCACCATACAAACACCATACTATTGATGAAAGAAGTGTAGTTTTTCCGACACCATTTGAAGCATATACAAAAGTAACATGTTTATCATCAATAGGAGAAAAATCTATAATATTTTTTCCTTTAAATTGTCTAAAATTATTTAAAATTAATCTTTTTAGAATCATTTCAAAATCCTTCTTTCAACTTCTTTTTTTACCAATTCTTTTTTATTACCTTCTGATAAATTTTGATTATTTTCTATAATTTTATAAACTTCTTTTATAAATTCTTTAACAACTTCTTTATTTTCCACGACAACTCCTATATGTGTAATAAATTATATTTTGCAGCTAAATCAATTAATGGTTTTTCACAAGCTGGATAATTTAATGCCAGCCTTGCAAATTCTCTGTATCTTTTTAGTTCATTTTCTAAATATTTTTTTTGAAATTTTAAATCTTTACCTGATGTTAAACCTGAAGGCACAACCATAAAATCATATATCTCTGCGAAATCTTTACCTTTGAATTTTCTCAATACTCTTCCTCTTCTTTGAATAAACTCTTTAGGATTGGTACTGCTTGATAATATAAATGCTCTTTTCACTGATGGAATGTCAACTCCTTCATCTAAACACTTAATAGCAACTAATCCATCTATAGTATTGTCAGCTAAATTGTTAATCAAATTTTTTCTTTTTGTTTTTGAATCAGCATCAAAAGAAGTAAATTTATCAACAATCATACCTTTTTTTGAAAGCATTTGATAAACCTGGTCAACCATTTTAGTTTCATTTTCTTCGTCTTTAGTAGCTGCACAATAGAATAAATTATCTTGGGTTCTTAGTAGATTTTCATTAATCAATAACTTTTCCAACGATGGTAATTTATTTTTTGCACCTGATATTATTTTTGCTCTTTTTATTAATAAAATCTCAAGTAAACTGTTATCTGATGATTTTTCATACTGAGAAATTTTAGAAATCTTTTTAGACAACTCAATAAACTCTTCTTCTTCCTCATCCGTTAAAAAAACTAAAACAGGATAATAATTATAAGGTGTTAATTGACCAGCTTTTATTGCATCATCTAAAGTATATTCAAAAATTATTTTACCAAGGTAAGAAAGTATTGATGCAGTTCCCTCATCATCCAAGTGTCTTTGAGGAGTTGCAGATAAACCCAATCGATAAGCTGCATTATCTAAATAATTTTCTCGTATAGCTAATGAACCAAAATTATGTGCTTCATCTACAACTAGTAATAATTTATCTATTTGTTTTACCAATTCTTGAAACTTTTTACCAATATATGTGCTATTGGTAGTTATCATAAATAACTGTTTTTGGCTTCTTAAATTAAAAGCTGATATAGCTGAAGATAAAATAGGAAACCATTTAGATGAGTTTTCAAAACACTGTATAAACTCTATATTAAAATTTTTTGCTTCATCAGACCATTGAGTTAATAAATGCTGATATGGTACAACTACTAAAACACATAATTCATTTTGTTCTTGTAATAAATTCACGATTGAACTAAAAGCGGTTATCGTTTTTCCACTTCCTGTAGCCATACAAAGCAAACCTTTGTAATCGTTTTTAACCCAATTTTTGTATGCTTCTTTTTGATAATCCCTTAAAACAATAGAATTAGGGATAGTAGGATAATTCTTTTTTGTTTCAATTTGATTTTTGATTGGTATAGCATCATAAGGTCTCTCATTTGTTTTAAATTTTATCAATTTATTTTTTGAAAGCTCATCTAGTTCATAAATTAATAAATTTTTATCTTCACCATTCCAAATTTTATTAAATCTATCCAATGTTTCTTTTGCCAAAATCTTACTTGTTTCGTCTCCCCAAGATTTAAAAACAGAAATCGATTCATAGTTTTTATATGCTTTTATACTATCATTTTGTGAACCATTAAAAGAAACATATGAATTTTCGTGATCTATGAATATTCCAAATTTATCATGAAACTCTCCACCTTCTAAACCTTTAGTAGGAATTGCAAATCTAAATTCTAAATAGCCATCTGAAACTAACCATCCTAATAAATTTCTAGTGTCTTCTTCCAATTTTTTTTCTAGATCATTAATATTATTCAAAATTAATTTGTTTATTGAACTTTCATTAAATTGACCACTAAGAGCTATTAAATCAGATTCATCTAAATTTGGGCTAGTAATAAACTTTATCTCTGAATTTTCTTTTATAAATCTAGCTAATCCATAAGAATTTTCTTTTAACCAACCAGATGTAAAATATCCAACACCTCTATAATATTTGATGGAATTAGAAAATGTTTGATTATAAAAATCATTTGATATATTGTCATCAGATGTATTGTAGGTTACTTTAAAATTACACTGTTTTAACATTTTTTTCCATAATAATTGATTTTCGTAATCTTAACATACATAAATCACCCAACTTCATCACTCAAACCTCTTGAAGTAAATCTCAAGGTTCTTTTTAACCTCAATTTTTAATTCATCTGGAGTAATTACACCAATATGTGGAATATACCTTTGTATAGTAGGAATTATCTCCATCAAGTCTGTTATGATGATTTCAAGTTCAAGTGAGCCATCATCATATTTTTTGATTACTCTTTGAGTAGGATTAAGTGGTTTTCGTAAAAAATACCGTGATACGGTTGCATCTATAAATAGTTCTACAGTTATTGGCTTATTTTCAGGTTTATAGTAAGCTGTAATAGCATTATCAAAAGTTTTTACTATCTCTTTATCAAACTTGTAGTTTGCATTTAACACTTCAATTTTTTTGATAGTATTTAGATGGAATGTTTTTATCTTTTTATCATTTGGTTCAAAAACTATTAAGTACCAATAGCCTTCAAGATTTAAGATTTTAAGAGGATATACTTCTCTATCTTTTTTGTTGTAAGTACATTGGATTATGCTTCTTGACTCAATAGCATTTCTGATTTGGATAATTTCATCTTTGAAGTTATCAATTTTTTCTACTGAAGATTTTTGATAAAGTCTATTTGATAGCTCATCTTCAAACTTTTCAAATAAACCATCTACTTTGATTGATAAATCTTCATCACTGTATTTGTCTTTTGATTTGTTTTTCAGTATTGCTATAACAGCTAGCTCATCTGCACTAAAAAGTGTTTTTGTAAGAAAATTGTTTTTGGCTTTATATGTTTTTGAAGAGTAATCATAAAATATTTTACCATCGCTAAATAATGGTAAAAGATACTCTTTAAAATCTGTTTGAATGATTTTTTTTGTAACATTAAATCGTTCAACTAAGCTTGGAGTAGAGAGCTCTTGACCTTTGCTTAACAATTGTAGGGCTGATGATAATCGATTAATTCTCTTATTAAAATTCATTTTAATAGTATAGTAGAACTATTTTAATGAATTACTTAGTTATGTATCAAATGTGATTTTATATCAAATTAAAATAGCAGAAAATTAACGAAAAGTTTAAAGAAATGTAGTCAGCCCTCAAGAACTAGCAGAGTCGCTCCCATCTTAGGGCTTGATATTCAAAGCAAATTTTACCAAAATTTAGCTCAAATTTCAACCAATTGTATTAGTCCACAACATTTGGCACTGAGGATTATTTTCTACAAGATATTGTACTGGAGTTTTCATTTGAAGCGAATGATGTGGTATTTTAGTATTGTAATCAATAAGCCAATTAGCCATTTCTTGATTAAATAGGTCTATATCGCTAAAGAGTAAATCTTCATAATAATCTACAAATTGCTCTTGTATGGTTCTATTGAACCTTTCATTGTGAGCATTCATCTTTGGACTTCTTGGATACGTCCAATAATGAGTTAGCTTTTTTTCTTGTAAAAGAGAATCAAACTCTTTTTGAAACTCAGAGCCATTGTCTGATAGAAATGCATATTGGTTATTGTTTGAAGTCTCATAGCCCAGACCGTCAATAAGAGCTTCAAGTACTTTGGCAGTATGTGTTGTGTGTTTGGTTGGAATTGCAACTGCAAATGCGATACGACTATTTGGGTCAATCATAGTCATAATATATCTTCTCATTCCAGCTGTCACTCTTTGAATCGTATCAACTGCCCATAGATGCATGGGAGCACTTCTAAGTCCTTTTGATTTACGATTTTTAATATCTTTTTTCTTTGGCTTTGGTCTGCCTTTAGAGTCTATACAATTGGGAAATAGTCTCATTTTATTTTTATCTCTTGCTATAATTCGCCCTATAGTTGATTCCGAAGGAAGAGAGAGGTCATTTTCTTTGCACCAAGGCTTTAGCATTATATGCAGTTTGGCTTTGCCTATATTCGGATATTTTTGCCTAAGTTTTTTAATCTCATCAATTATTATCTTAGAAGCAGTCGGCACTCTTAGGTGTTTTGGTTTGGTCGACTTTGAATCAAGAGAAGTAATATGTTTGTTATTTTGCTCAAAAGTCGACTTCCATCTATAGAGTGTTCTTCTACTTACTCCAAATGCTTCAATAGTAGCATGAAGACCATATTTTTCGAAAAACTGCAGTATTTTTAATCTTTGTTGTGCTTCTTTTGTTTCCATATCCAAAAGATAGCACAATCTTTTAAATCTTGTATACCCTCTTATTCGGTAGTGTAAAATAATTTCTGTAAATTCAAAAATCAACTATGATGACAAGAAAAAAAAGGATCATAGAAGATGGAATTAAAAGGAAAAAATTAGAGTTAGATTTAGAGGAGTTGATGCCGCTGTTGATGGTCAATAAACAAGAGGCATTT
>JACXVH010000063.1 GCA_014763515.1 Flavobacteriaceae bacterium | reverse complement strand
TGTTTGATCGGTATCTTCTACTCGTAAGTAAAATGTTCCACCATGTTTTTTGGCAAATAAATAATTGAACAAAGCAGTACGTACACCACCTATATGTAAAGGTCCTGTTGGACTTGGCGCAAATCGAACGCGAACGGGTCTAGTCATAATTTTAAATATTTTCCTTATTGTCATCCTGAGCTTGTCGAAGGATCATGCAAAGATACAAGTTAATGTGGCAATTCGTCAATTTGAAAATTTGAAAATTTTTAAAAATCCTTTAATCTTTGAACTATTGCCCACCACCTAAAAAAAATGTAATTTTATCAGTTATAAACAAAAGTAAAAGTTTTTTGGAGTCAAAATCAGTAATATATAGCAAACTTGAAGCTTTTATTAGAAAGTTTTACACCAACGAAATCATAAAAGGAGTGCTTCTTTTTATAGGTTTAGGTTTGTTGTATTTCATATTCACGTTACTCGTGGAACATTTTTTATGGCTTTCAACAACCGGTAGAACTATATTGTTTTGGTTGTTTGTTGCTGTTGAAGTATTTCTTCTAGCGAAATTTATAGCATTGCCAATTTTTAAATTATTTAAACTTCAAAAAGGAATTGATCTTATTACAGCTTCAAAAATAATTGGTAACCATTTTACTGAAGTTGGCGATAAGTTGCTTAATTTTCTTCAGCTATCAACCACAAATGAACAATCAGAACTTTTATTAGCATCTATTGATCAAAAGGCGGCTTCTTTACAGCCTATTCCATTTACTAATGCAGTTGATTTTTCTAAGAATAAGAAGTATTTGCCTTATACGTTATTACCAATCATTCTTTTGTTACTATTTTTTGCTACAGGTAATTCATCCATTATTAAAAATAGTTTTGGTCGCGTTGTTCATTACGAAACAGCTTACACTCCACCTGCGCCTTTTACCTTTTTTATTTTAAATAACGATTTAACTGTTCAACAAAATAAATCATTTACATTAAAAGTTACTACTAAAGGAAATGTTCAACCTAACCAAATAAAAATTACTTTCGGTAAAGAATCGTATTTTTTAGAAAACTTAGGAAAGGGTTTATTTGAATACACATTCGAAAATGTTTCTAGTTCAGTTTTATTTACCTTAGAAGCGAATGAAGTTTTTTCAAATTCTTATGAATTAAAAGTTATTGATGTACCAACTATTTTAAATTTCGAAATGAAGTTAGTGTATCCAAGGTACCTTAATAAAACAAATGAAATAATTAAAGGAACTGGAAATGCTAATGTTCCTGAAGGCACAAAAATATTTTGGAATATTTCTGCAAAATCTACTAGTAGTATAGATTTCGTTAGTAATAAAAAAGAGATTTTCTCAAAGTCAGATAATTCATTTTCATTTGCCAAAAGTATTAGCAACGACTTAGATTATGATATTATTACCTCAAACAACTCTATTTCAAATTATGAAAAGTTAACGTATACTATCACAACCGTTAAAGATCAATATCCAACAATTAATGCGACATTAGCTCCTGATAGTTTAAAATTAAATAATAAAGTTATTATTGGTCAAGTTTCAGATGACTATGGTTTATCTAAATTACAAGTTATTTATTATGATGTAAATAATAAATCCTTCTTGCATAAAGGCATTTTACCAATTAAGAAAGATTTAGTAGATCGTTTTGTTTACAGATTTCCAAGTGGTTTAGATATCGAAACTGGAAAACAATATGAATATTACTTTGAAGTATTTGATAATGACCAAGTTAATGGTAACAAATCCTCAAAATCTTCTACTTTTATGCATTATGAATTGACTGCTGAAGAAAAAGTAGAAAAAAATCTACAAGATCAACAAGAAAACATCGATGCGCTTGAAAAATCATTACAAAATCAAAATAAGCAACTAGCGGAACTTGATAAACTTCAAAAACTGAATAAAGAAAAATCTTCTTTAGATAATAAAGACCAAAAGAAAGTACAGGATTTCATTGAGAAACAAAAATTGCAAGAAGAAATGATGAAAGAATTTTCTAAAAAGCTTAATGAAAATTTAGAAGAGTTTAAATCTAATTCTAAAGAAAAGGAAGAACTACAACGTAGATTAGAAGAATTTGAAAAAGAATCTGAAAAGAATGAAAAGCTCTTAAAAGAATTAGAAGAGTTATCTCAAAAACTTGAAAAAGATAAGTTATTTGATAAAGCCGAGAAACTTCAACAAAAGGCAAAAACCCAGAAAATGAATTTAGAGCAGTTAGTAGAATTAACTAAACGTTTTTATGTAGAACAAAAAGCAAGTCAAATTGCTGATAAACTTGATAAACTGGGGGATAAACAAAAAGATTTAGCGGATAAAAAAAATGATAATAATTCTAAAAACCAAGAAAAATTGACACAAGAGTTTGATGATTTAAAAAAGGAATTAGATGAATTATCAAAAGAAAATATAGAATTAAAACAACCTTTAGATTTTGATAGAGATAATAAGCAAGAGGAAAGTATTTCTAAAGATCAGGAAAATGCTCAAGAAAATTTAGAGAAACATAATCAAAAAAATGCTAGTAAATCACAAAAGAGTGCTGGCGACAAAATGAAGCAAATGAGTCAGCAAATGTCAGCTGCTATGAGTGCTAGTGGTGCTAATGCTATGCAAGAAGATGCAAAGTTATTACGTCAAATTCTTGATAATTTACTCACTTTTTCTTTCGATCAGGAACATCTGATGAATATTGCTAAAAATAATTCTAAATCTTCAATACAGTTAAATCAAATTTTGAAGAAACAGCAAGAATTAAAAGTTCAATTTAAGCATATTGATGATAGCTTGTTTGCAGTAGCTTTACGTAATGTGCAAATAACAGAAATGGTTTTTAAAGAAGTTGGAGAAGTACATTACAACGTTGATAAAAGTTTGGAATCTATTTCTGAAAGCTATTTCCTTAAAGGTGTTTCTCATCAACAATTTGCTTTTACATCTGCCAACCGTTTAGCTGATTTCTTAAGCAATATTCAATCTCAAATGATGATGCAAATGCAAGGTTCCGGACAAGGAAAACCAAAACCTGGACAAGGTCAAGGTATGCAACTTCCAGATATTATAAAAAAGCAAAGTCAACTAGGAAAACAAATGAAAGAAGGCATGAAGTCAGGAGAGCAACCTGGTGATAATCCTGGAGAAAAATCAGGTCAGCAAAATAAAGGTAATCAAGCATCAAGTCCGGGTCAAGATGGAGAAAATGGTTCTGAAGGTAATGCAGGTCAAGTTTTAGATATACTAAAACAGCAAAAAGAGCTTCGCGATGCTTTACAAAAATCTCTCGAAAAAGAAGGTTTAGACGGTATTGGACAAAATGCTTTAAATCAAATGAAAGATATAGAAAAGCAATTAATTAATAAAGGTTTTAAAAATGAAACCTTAAATAAAATGCTGAATTTAAAGCATGAATTATTGAAGTTAGAAAAGGCAATTCAACAACAAGGTGAAGATAATAAAAGAAAATCTGAAACAAATAAAGATAGTTTTAGTGGTTCAAAAAACACTATTCCTGATTCCTTAAAAGAATATTTGAATAGTATTGAAATATTAAATAGACAAAGCTTACCTTTGCAGCCAAATTTTAATACTAAAGTTCAAGAATATTTTAAAGCAAATGATAAGTTTTAATTACGAGACCGATTTTGAATTAGAGAATGAAGATTTAATTTCTAATTGGATTGAACAAGTTGTCTTATCAGAGAATAAGTCACTTGGAGAAGTCAATTATATTTTCTGTGATGATGAATACCTACATAAAATTAATGTTGAGTATTTAGATCATGACACTTTAACTGATATCATTAGCTTTGATTATTCTGAAGGAAATTTAGTACAAGGTGATATATTCGTTTCTATTGAACGTGTAGCAGACAATGCTAATGATTTCAATACTGAATTTACTGAAGAATTAAGAAGAGTTTTGGTTCACGGCATATTACATTATTGTGGTTACAAAGATAAATCTGATTTAGAAGAAGCTACCATGCGCGCTAAAGAAGATGAAAAACTATTAATGTTCCACGTGAAACATTAATCATATTTTATTCTAGGTTTTTTCAGAAACTTATTGTTTTTGTTCCACGTGGAACAAAAACAATAAGTTTAAAATTCAAGTTCCACGTGGAACATATTATAAAATTTAAAATTCATATTTTAAAGTGAGTTTATTTCAAGATCAATATGATGTTATTGTTGTAGGAGCGGGTCATGCTGGTTGTGAAGCTGCTGCTGCTGCTGCTAATATGGGTTGCACTACCCTATTGGTTACAATGAATTTGCAAAATATTGCGCAAATGTCTTGTAATCCTGCTATGGGTGGAATCGCAAAAGGACAAATTGTACGTGAGATTGATGCATTAGGTGGTTACTCTGGAATTGTTTCTGATAAAACAGCAATTCAATTCAAAATGCTTAATGTTTCAAAAGGTCCAGCTATGTGGTCGCCACGTTGTCAAAGTGATCGTATGCGTTTTGCTGAAGAGTGGCGTTTGATGTTAGAGCAAACCCCAAATTTAGATTTTTACCAAGAAATGGTTTCGGGTATCGTTACTAAAAACGGAAAATTAATTGGTATTCGTACTTCACTAGGAATAGAAATAAAAGGTAAGTCTGTAGTACTTACAAACGGTACTTTTTTGAATGGTTTAATTCATATAGGTGAAAAACAATTTGGTGGTGGACGTGCAGGTGAAAGTGCTTCTTTTGGTATTACAGAAGATTTGATAAAATTAGGTTTCGAATCTGGCAGAATGAAAACTGGAACTCCACCTCGTGTAGATGGTCGTTCTTTAGATTATTCGAAAATGATTGAACAACCTGGAGATATAAATCCACAAAAGTTTTCATATTCTAATGTTACATCACCTTTAAAAGAGCAACGTTCTTGTTGGATGACTTATACTTCTCCAGAAGTTCATGACTTACTTCGTGAAGGTTTTGATCGTAGTCCAATGTTTAATGGTAGAATTAAAAGTTTAGGTCCACGTTATTGTCCGTCTATTGAAGATAAAATTAATCGTTTTGCAGATAAAGATCGTCATCAGTTATTTGTTGAGCCTGAAGGATGGAACACTGTTGAAGTATATGTTAATGGTTTTTCAACTTCTTTACCCGAAGATGTTCAGTTTAAAGCTTTGCGTTCTGTACCAGGTTTCGAAAATGTAAAATTCTTTAGACCAGGTTATGCTATAGAATACGATTACTTTCCGCCTACTCAGTTAAAACATACTTTAGAAACGAAATTAGTTGAAGGATTATATTTCGCAGGACAAATAAATGGAACTACTGGTTACGAAGAAGCAGCTTCTCAAGGTTTAATGGCAGGTATTAATGCTGCACTTAAAGTTAAAGGAGAAGAACCATTAATTCTAAATCGTGATGAAGCTTACATAGGAGTTTTAGTTGATGACTTAATCACGAAAGGTACTGAAGAACCTTATCGAATGTTTACCTCTCGTGCTGAATACAGAACTCTATTACGTCAAGATAATGCCGATTTAAGATTGACCCCTAAGGGTTATGCTATTGGTTTAGCTAAAGCAGAACGTTTAGAACGTGTTGAAGAAAAGTTATCAAAGTCTGAAGCTTTTTTACAGTTTTTTAAAGACACAAGTGTTAAGCCTGATGAAGCTAATCCTATTTTGGAGGAGAAGGGATCAACTCCTATGTCGCAACCAGATAAAATGTTTAAATTGTTTTCAAGACCGCAATTAGAGTTGGAAGACTTTGTGAAGTTTGAAAAAGTTAAAAATTATATAGACGAATTTAAGTTAGATGACGAAATCGTACAGCAAGCGGAAATTCAAGTTAAATATGCTGGATATATTGAAAAAGAAAAACTTCAGGCAGATAAATTAAATAGGTTAGAATATGTAATTATTCCTGATAATTTTGATTTCGATAAAATTAAATCTATCTCTATTGAAGCAAAACAAAAGTTAAATAAAATTCGTCCCAAAACAATTGCACAAGCCTCTCGTATAAGTGGTGTTTCTCCAAGTGATATTTCGGTGTTGTTAATTTACATGGGAAGATAGGTTTTAGATAATAGAGAAAAGAATAAAGAGAAAAGAAATTGTTTCACGTGAAACATTGTAATTATTATTCTAAATTTTGTCACTTCGAGCGGAGTCGAGAAGTCACATAAAGAAACACAAGAATGACTTTTAAAGAAAATAACATATATATTAACGTAAAAGATTTTTCAGTTTCTGGAGAATCTTTTTCTTTGTTACAAAATGAAGATGGCTCTATTTTAAAAACTACCCCTACTCCATCTTTAGATAAATTGCCTTCTTATTACGAAAGCGACGATTATATTTCTCATACCGATGGTCAACGATCTTTTTTTGAAAAAATCTATCAAATTGTAAAACGTAATGCAATAAAACAAAAAGTAGCACTTATTGCTAAATATTCTTCAAATAGATCTGTTTTAGATATTGGTGCTGGAACCGGAGATTTTTTAGCAGCTGCTAAAAATAAAGGTTGGAATACTTTGGGGATTGAACCAAATGAAAACGCAAAAAAGTTAGCAGAAAATAAAGGTGTACATTTTGTTGATCAATTAGAAGCAATTGACGATAAAAGTTTTGATGTAATTACAATGTGGCATGTTTTAGAACACGTTCCTAATTTAGATTATCAATTAGATCAATTAAAACGAATTTGTAAACCTAGTGGAATTGTAATTATTGCTGTTCCAAATTTTAAATCTTACGATGCTCAATATTATAAAGAATTTTGGGCAGCATACGATGTGCCTCGTCACCTTTGGCATTTTTCTAAAATTGGAATCCAAAAATTATTTGCTCAACAGAATTTTTATTTAGTAAAAATGAAACCCATGTGGTTTGATAGTTTTTATGTGAGTTTACTTTCTGAAAAATATAAAAATGGAAAGATGAGTTTTATAAAAGGATTTTTTGTTGGATTTTATTCAAATTTAATCGGAATTTTTAAAAATGAGTACTCATCTCATATTTACGTGTTCAAAAATGAGTAAAAAACGATATATTTTATCAAATTTTAATCCATTTTAAGCAAAACAACACTTTGGTTCACTCTTTTGGGAACGTGTCTTAGATCGAATTTATGAAGGTTACTTTTTATAAATATTATCAATCAAAGTTATTTTTATTTATAAATATTACTTATCGATAAAAAAACCTGTTTTTATAACACGGAATTACTATTTTTACCAAAATTTTAAAAAACAAAATAGAAAGATAAAAATGAAGAAATCACTTTTAATTTTAGGTTTAGCATTAGCGTTATTTTCATGTAACAAAACAGAACAAAAAGAAAACTTTAAAACAGCTTACATAGATACATCGGTTTTATTAGAGAAATATGAAAAATTTAAAGATGAAGACGAGAAGTTTAAAGTAAAATCTCAAGAAATGGGTCGCCCATTACAAGCTAAATTACAAGCTTTTCAAAGTGAAGCTAACAATTTCCAACGCAACGCTCAAATTAAAGGTATGGCTTGGGCACAACAAAAAGGAGCTGAGTTACAACAACGCGAGCAACAATTAGCGGTAGAGCAAGATGCTTTATTACGTCAAATTCAAGTAGAAAGTGATAGTATCCGTACAGAAATCATCAAAAACTTAAAAGATTATATCAAATCTTACGGTAAAAAGCAAGGTTACGATTATATCTACGGAACGGGTGATGCTGCAACAGTGCTTTACGCAAAAGATTCTTATGATATTACAAATGATGTTTTAAAATTATTAAACGACGAATTTAAATCTTCAACTGGTAAAACAGAAGAAAAAGCAGAAACTGCTGAAACAAAAGAAGAAGAAAAGAAATAATTTTTTT
>JACXVH010000062.1 GCA_014763515.1 Flavobacteriaceae bacterium | reverse complement strand
GAAAATTATTCTCGTTATTTGGACGGAAGAGCGCCAGGAACGCGTCCGTTCTGTTTGTTAGATTATTTTCCAGACGATTATTTAATGGTTGTAGATGAAAGTCATGTGACTATTTCTCAAGTGCACGCCATGTATGGTGGCGATAGAAGCCGTAAAGAAAACTTGGTAGAATATGGTTTCCGTTTGCCTGCTGCTATGGATAACCGTCCGTTGAAGTTTGAAGAATTTGAAAGCTTACAAAATCAGGTTGTTTATGTTTCGGCAACTCCAGCTGATTATGAATTAAAGAAATCGGAAGGAATTTATGTAGAACAAGTCATTCGTCCTACAGGATTATTGGATCCAATAATTGAAGTGCGTCCGAGTGCCAACCAAATTGACGATTTAATTGAAGAAATTCAATTGCGTTGTGAAGCGGACGAACGTGTTTTAGTTACTACATTAACCAAACGCATGGCAGAAGAATTAGCAAAATATTTAACTAAAGTAGCCATTCGTTGTCGTTACATTCACAGTGATATTGATACTTTGGAACGCGTGGAAATCATGCAAGATTTACGTAAAGGTTTGTTTGATGTTTTAATTGGTGTCAACTTATTGCGTGAAGGTTTAGATTTACCCGAAGTTTCTTTGGTAGCCATTTTAGATGCCGACAAAGAAGGATTTTTACGCAGTCATCGTTCGTTAACCCAGACGGTTGGTCGTGCGGCACGTAATATTAATGGAAAAGCCATTATGTATGCCGATAAAATTACAGATTCAATGCAACGAACGATTGATGAAACTAATTATCGCAGAGAAAAGCAAATGAATTATAATAAAGAGCATAATTTAGTTCCTAAAGCATTGAATAAATCAATTGAAAATGCGTTGACCAAAAATCAGGTTTCTAATTATGGATACGATGCTCCAAAAATAGCTGCAGAGCCTGAAAATGAATATTTATCGAAACCTGAAATTGAAAAACGCATTCAAGAAAAAAGAAAAGCCATGGAAAAAGCAGCAAAAGATTTAGACTTTATGCAAGCCGCAAAATTGCGTGACGAGATTAAAGACTTACAAGAAAAAATATAATTTTCAATAATTAAAATAATGTAACTTTAAATGGTTACATTATTACACTCTTTTAACCAAGAATAATTGTACTATTGTTTTAATTTTTTTTTTAAAATGAGATACCTTTTTTTCTTTCTTTTTTTTATAAGTTTTCAAACTTATGCACAAAATTACAGTCAGATAGATTCTATTCGAAAACGAATTGTAAATTCTCAATCTGATTCTTTAAAAGCTATTGAATATTTAGAAATTGCGAATAGACACAAACAGAAAGATTCCGTTTTTTCAAATTTAAAACTAAGCTTAGATTTTGCTAGAAAAGCTGAAATCCCAAAATATATATCAAATTCTAGAGTTAATTTATCAAATTGGTACAATAATTATGAATCAAGAGATGCCTCAATTAAAGAACATTTAAGAGCTATCAAGGAATTAGAAAAATATGATTTTAAATCGGGAATAGCCAATCATTACATTCGTTTAGGTTATCGATATAATTCAACAAATCAAGATTCCGCTAATCATTATATCGCAAAGGGAGTTAATCTAGCAAAAGAAGCTAAAGATGATAATGTTATATTGACAGGACTATTAGCTTTAGGAAATCGTGCTTTTTATAACCAAAAATTTGACAAAGCATTGGCGTATTACATTGAAGGGGAAGAAATTTGCAGAAAAAACCCAAAATTAACAAATTCAATAAAACATGCCAGTACACTAGAATATATTGGTTATGTAATGCAACGTAATAAACAGTATAAAAAAGCAATACAGTATTTTAGAGAAAGTCTTGCAATTTATGAAAAGAGTGCTAATTATAAAGGTGTTGCTAACATGCAAACTAACATAGCAGAACAATATTTTGAAACTAAAGAATATGAAAAAGCAATTCCACTATTAAACAAAACCATTCAATACAACAATACCTATTCAGTACAAAAAAACGCCAATATTGGTGCGTATTTAAAAAGAGCTTATTGTTATGAATATACTGGTAAAATTAAAGACGCTGAAAAAGATTTTTTAAAAGCAATATCATTAGCTAGATTAGATCAAAATAAGCATCATTTAACAAATAGCTATATTAGTTTAGCTGATTTTTACAGAAATCAAAAGCAATACTTAAACGCAGAAGAATATTATCTATTGGCAGAAACAGAAGCAAAAGATAATAGAAACAATGAGGCACTTGAAAAAATTTATAAAGGCTTAGCTAATATAAAAACTGCTGAAAAAAAATTTGAATCTGCATTAGCATATGCATCAAAAGCTTCAAAAGAAGCAGATATTCAAAAAGAATTGAATGTAAATGAAAAAATCATTGAATTAGAAAAAAAGTATGAAACTTCAAAAAAAACACAAGAAATAGAACTTTTAAAAGCAAAAAACGAAGTTGCTGAAAAACAAAAATACATTTACATTGCCATTGCAGGTTTATTACTAGTTAGCGGTTTATTCTTATTTTTTGGTTATCGAAATAAAATAAAAACAGCTCAAAAACTAAATGAATTAAACGAACTTAAATCGCGTTTTTTTGCTAATATTTCTCACGAATTTAGAACGCCACTAACGTTAATTAAAAGTCCAGTTCAGCAATTACAAAGTAATCTTACTGATAAAGAACAAAACAAACAACTTCAATTGATTGACAGTAATGCTAATCGAATGTTGGAACTAGTAGACCAACTATTAGAATTATCTAAAATTGATAGTGGCAATCTTCAAATTATATTAAAAAAAGGAAATCTTCAACATTTCTTCCAATCTATAGTTGAACCTTTTTCTTTCAAAGCAAAAGACGAAAACCAAGTATTTACTTCTACAATTGAAAATTTAGATTTCGAAACACATTTCGATAAAGATATCATCACAAAAATTACAACCAATCTTCTAGATAATGCTTTCAAATACAACGATAATGGAAAACCAATTGACTTTATTGTCAAAAATGAAAACGAAAACTTAATTATTCAAGTCCATAATTATAATAGTCAATTAAAAGAAGCTGACTATAAAAAGCTATTTGAACGTTTTTACCAAAAAGACAACGCAATCTCTGGTTTTGGAATTGGTTTAGCTTTAGTAAAAGACTTAGTTGAATTGTATGATGGAACAATTAAAACCGATTTTAGCAACCAACAAATTAGTTTTACTGTTGAATTACCTTTGAAAAAAGACCTCACAAATGCAGTTGTAATTAATGAAAATACTGAAGTAACTTCTGAAACTATTACTCCAATTCAAGTTAGTTCAAATCCCGAATTACCTATTTTACTAGTTGTGGACGATAATGCCTCAATTCGAGAGGTAATAAAGGATATTTTTGCATCCAATTATCAAATTTTAGAAGCAGCTAATGGAAAAGAAGCGCTAAAACTAGCACAAAAAGAAATTCCCGATTGCATTATTTCAGATGTTATGATGCCTGAAATGGATGGATTTGAATTTACTAATCAAATTAAGTCTAATGAATTAACGTCTTTTATTCCAGTAATTTTAGTAACGGCAAAATCATCAGATGAAGCGCATTTAAAAGCCTTACAAAATACTGCCGATGCCTTTTTAACTAAACCATTTAATCATGAAGTTTTAAAAGCAACGGTTTCCCAACAAATTCAAGAACGGAAAAAACTTCAAGAACGCTATAGTCAGGAATTAATTTTAAAACCAACAGAAGTTGTAATCAATTCAGTTGATGAAAAATTCATTGCCAAATTAGAAACTGTTTTAGAAAATGCAATTCCAAATTCAGAATTTAATGCGGAAACTTTTGCGGAAGAAATGCATATGAGTCGCATGCAATTGCATCGAAAATTAAAATCTTTATTTGGAGTTTCTGCAACTGAATTTATAAGAAACGAACGCTTAAAAATGGCAGCCGATTTGCTGAAAAATCAAAAACTTAATGTTTCTGATATTGCATATAATGTTGGATTTAATGATGTGGGATATTTCTCTAAATGTTTCAAAGAAATGTATCAAATATCGCCTTCTGATTACCAAAAAAAGTAATATTTCAGATTGTAAAAATCTTTTCAAAGCCTCTATTTTAGAGGCTTTTTTATTGATGTTACATATTTCCATGTAATGGTTACATCTCTCCTACTGCTTTCTTTTGTTCGCGAATACCTTTGTTTCAACAAAATGAAATAAAAATGCCAACGAAAAAGAAATTTAATTATAAAGCGTATCTAGAAAAACCTCCATCGCAAAAAATTCTACTCAATATTAGTCATCTTGAAAAAGGTGATTATGAACTAAACATTATTCACAAAAACAAAATCATTAAAAAAACAAAATTTAAAAAATGACAATTATGAAAACAATTATGAAAAATCTATGGCTTACGTTATTTATTCTTTTTGGAATAAATGGCTATGCAAATGAAGGTATGCTCATCAAAAGTATAACCGTTGTTAAATTTCCAGACACCAAAAATGGAAAAAAAATTGACAAAGATGGATTTCCAGATTTGTATTTTAAATTTTATGATGGAGATAAAAAATTAGCTGAATCTGAAGTTAAACAAAACTGTAAGCAAAGAACTCCTTATTCTTTTTCTGGAAAAGATATGCCTTTTAAAATTAATAAAAATAAAACTTACTATTTAGAATTAGTGGACCATGATAAAGATGGAATGGTAAGAAATAATAAAGATGAAAGCATTTCAAGAAAAATTCCCATAGTTTATGAAGAATTAATGAGAAAAGGTAAACTTATAGGTTACTTGATGAAGGATGATATAAATGGTGTTGAGTTTACAATTTTTGTAGAACATACTGATGCAGAAACAGCTAGTGGTAAAAAGGCATATGTAAAAAACATTAAGCCAATTGATCAAGAATATGTTAGACCTAAAAATAATGTTCTTGAAGGTTGTGGACCAGTTGCTGCAGCAATGATTATGGGATATTGGCATACAGAGCACGGATACAACATAATGAATCGAAATGATTTTTTTAACGGAAATAATCACCCATGGGAAACAATTAAAGAATTTAGAGATAAAGCTGACACCAAAGCTTGGGGTAACCAAGAACAAAGTGCAACAAGAAAAATGAAAATGGAAGATGGTCTAGAATATTTCGTTAAAAAAGCAAACGCTCAATTAAATGGGAAACCAAAGCTAAAAGTTGAAATGATGTGGAGTATTAGACGATGGGAAGAAAGAAGAGATAAAATAAAGTCTGAACTTCAACAAAAAGCACCTTTAATCTTACTTTTAAAGAAACTTCCTCCTTGTTTAAAAGGGAAATGGGTTAATGCAACAAAAATTTTTGGTGATCATTACATAATTGTAAACGGATTTGACGATGAAAAAAAAGTGTTTTATGTTATGCCTGGCTGGAACGAAAAAAACAAAAACACAACCTCTGGACCTGAAGTACATGGAAAACAAAACACATCACATTGCTTATGCTCTTACGAAGAAATTAAAGAATCTGACCCTAGTTTAATTTGGATAAAACGTTAAAAAAACCTTAGACATGAAAAATACAAAATTATTATTTGCACTCGTTACAATTCTAATTTGCAGCACGACTAATGCGCAATTGTTGAACAAACTAAAAAAGAAAGCTGAAGAAGCAGCTGAAAGAACATTAGAACGAAAAGTAGAAGAGAAATCTGAAGAAAAAACTAGCAAAGCCTTTGATAGCGTATTCAATGCTCCAAAAAAAGTAAGCAAAAAAGTAAAATCTAGAAAACAACAAGAGTTTGATGAAAGTGACGAAAATGAATCTGCCGACTCAAGCAATGAAATTGTGACTGGAAGTAGTTTCTTTCCTGATGGCCAAGTGTTGTTTTTAGAAGACTTCAATCAAGATAGTTTCGGCGATTTTCCAGTAAATTGGAACACAAATTCAGGTGGAGAAATCATTAAAGTAAATGGTGAAAAAGCCTTTAAATTAAATCCAAATGGAACCTACACGGCTAAAACTTCTAAATTACCAGAAAACTATGCTTTAGAATTTGATTTGGTAACCGAAAACTTAGATTATAAAGGACTTTCGGGTTCAAATTTTGGCTTAATATTTTCAAATGAAGAAACACTTAATAAACCTAAAAATGGAGGTAAATTTGGCTTTTCTTTATGGAAAGGTTCAAAAATATGCAACCAAATAAATGTTCAAAATTGGGGCAAAACAAACGGAAAAATCGACAACAACATTCCGTTTAAAATGCAAGAAAAGCTGAATACAATTACCCATTTTACAATTGTAGTTAACAAAAACAGATTAAGAGTTTTCATAGATAATGAAAAAGCTATCGATTTACCATCTTTCTTAAGCAATAACTTTGGAAATTATATCCAATTCTATTTAAAAGGAACCGATCCGAAAGAAAAACACATTGTGGCTATTTCAAACGTAAAAATTACAGAAGAAGGCGAAGATATTCGTTCGATGTTATTAAAAGGTGGTTTTTCTACAACAAAGATTCTATTCGATTCTGGTTCAGATAAATTAAAAAAAGAATCGTATGATTTTTTAGATAAAATTGTTACAGTTTTACAAGAAGATACTACCATCCGATTAAACATTATTGGACATACCGATAGCGATGGAGATGCGGTTAAAAACATGACACTTTCAAAATCTAGAGCTGCAGCCGTAATGAACTATTTTATTGACCAAAAAGGACTTGATAAAAGTAGATTTATGTTTCAAGGACGCGGAGAAAATGAACCAATTGCGGATAACTCAACAACCGAAGGAAAAGCACAAAATAGACGTGTAGAATTTCAAACTATAAACTAATCATTATGAAAACATTACTAAAAATAAGCATTTTAATATTCTTATCATTTGCATTAAAATCTCATAGTCAAACAATAAAAAACTCAACAAAAATTAAAACGCAGACTTCACTTGTTAATAACAAATTGAATAGTGAAAAAGTGAAACTAAAGAAAAATATTAATGCATTACAAAATGTAAGTTTTGTAAAAAGTGATTTAATTAAAATTCCAACATCTAAAGCTATATCGATAGCTGATGCCGAAAAGAATAGAGTGAAAAAATGGGAAATTTCTCCAAAAAAACCAATTGTAAGTGGAATGGCAATTGCTTTTAACGGCTACTATAGTGAAAACGGATTTTTAATTTCACCAAGAGAAATACCTAATACCAGAACTTTTTATCTTTACAGTGCATTTATTTCTACATCTATAAGGGCTGGAAAAAATTATAATTTCAGTTTTGAAATAGATCCCAATTCTCTTCCAAATGAATATCATGAAATTATTATTGAAATAGGTCAAGAGAGATTTCGAATCATTCTGCAAAAAAATCAAAGTACATACATCATTCCGTTTCAATTTACCAGTGATAGAGATTGGGCTATTTACAATTCAATAGCAATTAGTGGAGCAATCAATCTTCAAAACAGAGAAGACATGAAACCTATATTGTTAAAGAAAATACAACTTGAAGAATTAGAATAAAATGAAATTAGGTGTAAAAATAGTAATAGGTTTAGCTTCTGTAACTGCTTTGAGCATGGTTACAGGAGTTATTCCTAACCCGTTTGATGTAAATTTGAATAATGATGTGCCACTTCATTTACAACACGAAATGAAAGTTTCATGGCATTTTGCAGGAAAACCACAAGACATTCCTATTTTAGATCAAGGAACTCCTTTTGACGATTCTAAGTATTTTGATTTAAAACCAAGCATACAAGCAAATCCTTTGCAAGCAAATGGAATCTTTAAATTTAATTATGAAATTGAGCAATTCACAAAATTAGGTGAACATTCGGGCACTTTTATCTATAAAGTCAACAGTAATGATAACTCAATGTATGTTCA
>JACXVH010000061.1 GCA_014763515.1 Flavobacteriaceae bacterium | reverse complement strand
GGAAACTCGCTACACTTTTTGGAGCGGAATTACTGGCGGATTTTTTCTAATGCTTTCTTATTTTGGAACCGATCAATCTCAAGTAGGACGCTATTTAACAGGAAAGTCTATAAAAGAAAGTCAAATGGGGTTGATTATGAATGGTATTTTAAAAGTTCCCATGCAGTTTTTTATTTTACTTACTGGTGTTTTAGTATTTGTTTTTTTTCAATTTAACGATACACCTTTACATTTTAATCCAAATAACGTATTAAAAATAAAAGCATCTGATAAAAAAACTGAATATTTAGCTTTAGAAAAAAAATTAGAAGAAATAAATGTTGATAAGAAAGTTGTAAATAAGTTATATGTTGAACAATTACAACATAATGATTACGACAATCCTACTTTACGCAAACAAATGGTAACTCTAGCTAACAATGAAAAAGATTTACGTGAAGAAGCTAAAGAATTAATTGCCTCAATAGATTCAAATTCTGAAACTAACGATAAGGATTATGTGTTTTTATATTTTATATTAAATTATTTACCTAAAGGGCTTTTAGGTTTATTATTAGCTGTTATTTTTAGTGCAGCAATGTCTTCAAGTGCTTCTGGTTTAAATTCATTAGCAGCAACTACAGCAATTGATATATATAAACGTAATGTAGGTGAAAAATCAGATAAACATTATGTTTACGCAACACAATTTTTTACTTTATTTTGGGGAATTATTGCTATTTTATTTGCGTGTATTGGTACTTTATTTGAAAACTTAATTCAGTTGGTGAACATAATTGGGTCAATATTTTACGGAACTGTTCTAGGGATATTTTTAGTTGGTTTTTATATAAAATACATTAAAGCTAAAGCTATCTTTTTAGGAGCAAGTATCTCTCAATTAATTATCTTTTATATTTATTATATTGATGTTGTAAGTTTCTTGTGGTTAAACTTCATTGGTGCTCTACTCACTATTTTACTTTCAACTTTATTTCAATATTTTATAAATAAGAATTATCCAGCAGAAAATATTACACAAAACAATTAGATATAAAAAAACCAACTTTAAAAGTTGGTTTTTTTATATTATAATATCACAATCTTATTTAGACCACTCAGCAATACTTTCTCTATTCATTTTTTCATAATCAGCATTACCTGCTTTTTGTGCACCTTCAAGAGAATATTTTGCAGTTTCAATAGCTCCTTTTTTATCTCCTAATTTTGCTTGAATTAAAGATTTTAATCTTAAGTACCAAAATGGAGCACTTTGATCTGCAGGAGTCATAGATACTGCACTATTTACCCAAGATAACGCTTTTGTTAAATCTTGATTTGATTGATAATAATAACTTGCAGCCGAATAAAAATCATTAGCACTTGGTCCAGCTAAAACTTTTTCAATGCTTGCCATTGCAATTTCTTTTGTTGGCACAGTAAATGGAACAGATACTTTTGTTCTTTCCCAAGCCAAATCTAAACTAGCACCATCATTAGTAAGATTATTTATTTCAATTGTAAAAGATTCTACAGATTTTGATAACGTTTCTGGTTTAACACTAGTTTTTAAAGCAACTTTAGACTCATCCCATTTTTCTGGTAATCCCCAGTTATTAGTATCTGTATAAAAAATAATATCCCAACTATCTGCTTTTGGTGTAGTAAATAAAGCATATTTTCCTTTTGGCAAAGTCTTACCATTAAAAGTCACATCATCGCTAAAATAGATTGTTGTGTTAGCATTTGCTCCTGTTCTCCAATTTTTACCAAAAGGCACTAAATCACCATAAACTGTTCTTCCTTTTGCACTTGGTCTGCTATATTCTACTTGAACATTCGTTAAACCAACTGTCTGTTCTACTTTCGATAACGGACTCGCTTGAGGCGTTTTAACTTGAGCTTCAACAAATAGAGTACTAAATACTACAAAAGCTACTGCAATTAATTTTTTCATATTTTTTAATTTTTTACTTAGCACCTAAATTACAGTTTTTTACTTTTTTTTTTGTTAACCTAATCCTAAAATTATTTTTATTTTGTTTAATATTTTACTAATTTTGTTAAACAAAATAAATTTCATTCAAAATGAAAATCTACACGCTACATACCAAACAAAATTTACCAATATCAATTGAGAAAGCTTGGGAACTTTTATCGGATCCAAAGAATCTACAACTCATCACTCCCGATTACATGGGATTCAAAATTCTTTCTGGAGCTGATAGACCGATGTATCCGGGGCAAATTATTCAATATATAGTTACGCCAGTTTTAGGAATTCCAACGAAATGGGTTACCGAAATCACTCACGTAGTAGACAAACAATATTTTGTAGATGAACAGCGTTTTGGCCCCTATTCTTTATGGCATCACAAGCATTTTATTAAAGAAATTCCTGGTGGCGTAGAAATGGAAGATATTGTAGATTATAAAGTACCAATGGGAATTTTAGGTGAATTAGTTCATCCTTTCTTAGTAAAACCTAAATTGAATGAAATATTTGAGTACAGAAGAAAAAAATTAATTGAATTATTTGGAGAATTTAAATAACATGAACATCTTTTGGTTTAGACGCGATTTAAGAGTAGATGACAACGTAGGATTTTTTCATGCTTTAAATAGTAATGAAGAAGTCTTACCTATTTTTATTTTTGATGAAAATATTCTATCGCAATTACCAAAAAATGATGCTCGAGTAACCTTTATCCACGAACAACTAGAGAAAATTCAATCGGAATTAAATAAAGCTGGAAAATCATTAGCGGTTTTTCATGGCAAACCAATTGAAGTTTTTACCAAATTAATTTCCGAAAATAAAATCACTTCGGTTTATACCAATCACGATTACGAACCTTATGCTCGCAAGCGTGATAAGGAAATGAATCAGTTATTTGTTTCAAATGGAATTTCGTTTTTAACCTCAAAAGACCAAGTGATATTTGAAAAAAGCGAAGTAGTAAAAGATGATGGGAGTCCGTATGTGGTTTATACACCTTATTCGAAAAAATGGAAAGAGAATTTTAAGAAAATAAAATTAGTTCATTATCCTTCCGAAGAAAAATTGAACAAAATAGCACAGCACTCCTACCCTTTTTTATCACTCGCTGATATTGGTTTTGAAAAATCTGAAATTAAAGTTACGTCTTTTGATGTTTCCGAAAGTTTAATTCAGAATTACGAAGCTACTCGAAATTTTCCTGCTTTGAATAAAACTTCTTATTTGGGAATTTATCTCAGATTTGGAGCGGTTTCTATCCGAAAAATGATTGGAAAAGCTATCGCTGAAAAGAACGAAACCTTTTGGAATGAATTGATTTGGCGCGAATTTTTCATGCAAATTTTATGGCATTTCCCACACACAAAAAATGCAAGTTTTAGACCAAAATATGATGCCATTATTTGGGATAACAATGAAGATTTATTTCAAAAATGGTGTCAAGGAAAAACTGGTTATCCTTTTGTTGATGCTGGAATGCGTGAATTGAATAAAACCGGTCACATGCATAACCGCGTTCGTATGATTGTTGCTAGTTTTCTATGTAAACATCTTTTAATCGATTGGCGCTGGGGCGAAGCCTATTTTGCTCAAAACCTTTTGGATTACGAAATGGCGAGTAACGTTGGAAATTGGCAATGGGCAGCAGGTTCTGGAGTGGATGCTGCACCTTATTTCCGAATTTTCAATCCAACAGAACAAATTAAAAAGTTTGATAAAGACTTAAAATATATTAAAAAATGGATTCCTGAATTGGAAACTCAATATTACCCAAAACCTATTGTAGATCATAAAGAAGCACGAGAAAAATGTCTTAAAGTTTACAAGGAAGCAGTTGGTTAATGAATATATGGTTAGTTCAAAACAATAAACAACTAACAATAAACCACAAACCTATTAAAATGAAAATTGTTTGGTTCAAGAGAGATTTGCGTTTGCACGATCATGAAGCCTTACATGAAGCCTTGTCGACTTCTGGGAAGACATTATTGCTTTACATTTTTGAACCTTCGTTGATGAAAGATTATCATTACAGTCAACGTCATTTTGATTTTATAAAACAATCGTTAGAAGCTTTACAGAAAGAACTTTTAAAATATCACACGCAAATCTTAATTGTTCAAGGTGAAGCAGTAGCAGTTTTTGAAAAACTATCCAAACTTATTTCCATCAGAGCCGTTTATTCACATCAAGAGACTGGAATTCAATTGACTTTTGATAGAGATTTGGCAGTTGCTGAATTGCTTAAAGAGAAAGGAATTATCTGGAATGAATACATCACTAACGGCGTTATTCGTGGCATCAAAAATCGAAAAACGTGGAAAGAAGATTGGTATGACTTTATGGATAAAGATTGCCTACCTTTCAATCCAACGCCTAGAAGCTTTGTCAAATACATTGAAATTGAAGAATTAGAAAATCATTTCGAAATTCCATCAATTCAAACGGTTCACAATCCCAATTTTCAGAAAGGTGGCGTTCCAACGGCGTTACGCTACATGAAATCATTTTTTGAAGAACGTGTTCAAAATTACAGTAGTCACATTTCAAAACCAGAATTAGCCAGAAAAGGCTGTAGTCGTTTATCACCTTATATTGCTTGGGGAAATTTATCAATTCGACAAGTGTATACCAAAGCTTGGGAATTACATCAGCAAGGAAAATTTAAGCGTCAGATTTCCAATTTTGCATCTCGTTTGCGTTGGCAAGCGCATTTCATACAGAAATTTGAAATGGAATGTTCGATGGAATTCATTGCGGTAAACAAAGGCTATCGCAATTTGAATCAAAGAGTTAACGAAAAATATCACAAAGCTTGGATTACTGGAAAAACAGGTGTTCCGTTGGTTGATGCTTGCATGCGCTGTTTGAATACAACCGGATATTTGAATTTTAGAATGCGTGCATTAGTGGTTTCGTTTTATACGCATCACTTGTTCCAACCTTGGCAAAATTGTAGTCCGCATTTGGCCCAACAATTTTTAGATTTTGAACCTGGAATTCACTATCCACAAATTCAGATGCAAGCTGGAGTAACAGGAATAAATACGTTGCGAGTTTACAATCCAGTTAAAAATTCATACGAACACGATGAAGATGGAAATTTTATCAAAAAATGGGTTCCAGAATTAGCAAATATTCCGGCTGAATTTATTCACGAACCTTGGAAATTAACTCCAATTGAACAAATGTTGTATGACTTTCAAATTGGAAGAGATTATCCAAATCCTATTGTGAATTTAGAGGAAGCTAGAAAGTTTTCCAGTGATTTCTTTTGGTCAATGCGAAAAAATGAATCCGTTAAAAAAGATAGTAAACGCATTTTAGCGAAACATACCTTACACGATCAAGAAATGAATTAGTTTAAATCGCGAACTTTCTCAAAATTCAATTCGCTAAAGTGTCGAATAACAACATTAGCTTTAGATAAATCTTGGTCTTTCGAATGAAAACTATCGTAACCCACACAATAAATTCCTGCTGAAACTGCTGCTTGAATTCCGTTAGTGCTGTCTTCAATTACGATACAATTTTCTTTTGGAGCAACCGATAAACTCGCAGCATGTTCAAAAATAGCTGGATGCGGTTTCGACTTCGGAAAATCTTCACCCGAAACAATATGTGTGAAATATTGATGTAAATTAAAACGAGTAAACACTCTATTAATCGTCACCTTAGAAGCTGAAGAAGCTACAATTAACTGGATTCCGTTTACATGCAAATCTTTGATTAACTCTTCTACACCTTCAATTAGATACAAATCTTCTTTCAAATCGAAAGCTTCATTAAATAAATGACGTTTTCTCAAAATTAAATCTTCCACATCTTCCTGCAAATCAAACTGTACTTTTAATTTCTGAAAGATATTTCGTGTAGAATTCCCTGTAAACGAACGATACATTTCATCTGAAACTTCGATGCTTAATTCATTAAAATGTTGGTAATACGCAAAATGATGTACCGGTTCGGTATCTACAATTACGCCATCCATATCGAAAATTACAGTTTGTATCATTTAAAGTTGTGTTTTAGCAAAAGTACATTATATAATTAAACCTTTTTAAGTATTTTTAGTCAAATGTAAAACGTTTAAAAATTGCAAGGAGAAAAAGATTTAATAAACGCCTTATTAAACCCTAAAACTCAAAATGAAGCTTTTAGGAAACTTTTGCAATTGTACCAAAGGCCTTTGTATAATCACATTCGGAATATAGTTTTAGATCATGATGATACTGATGATGTTTTACAAAACACCTTTATAAAAGTGTACCAAAACATTAAGAATTTTAAAGGTGATAGTAAACTCTATTCTTGGTTATATAGAATTGCAACAAATGAGTCGCTCACATTTCTTCAGCAAAAAGCAAAGAAAAGTGGAATTTCAAATGAAGAGCAAAAACAAAAACTCATTAACAAACTAGAAAGTGATATTTATTTTGATGGCGATGAAATAAAAATTAAACTCCAAAAAGCAATTGCTACTTTACCCGAAAAACAACAACTAGTTTTTAATATGAAATATTTTGAAGAATTGAAGTATGAAGAAATTTCTGAAATAGTAAATACTTCAGTTGGTGCCTTAAAAGCAAGTTATCATTTAGCGGTAAAAAAAATAGAAGATTTTTTAAAAAACAATTAAACCTTTTAAAACAAAATCAATCTTATAAACATGAAAGATTCTAATTTAGAAGATATTAAAATAAAGAATGGTTTTAAAATTCCTGATGGTTATTTTGAAAATTTTGAAAACAAAATAATGAATCAGATAGAGAATGAAGAACCAAAAGTAATTTCAATATTTAGAAGAAAATATTTTTATGTTGCTTCAATTGCTGCTATAATTTTGCTGGTAATTGGGGGATTATTTACAAATAGAAACAATATAAATTCTATTGACGATACAACTCTAGAAAACTATTTGGTTATTGAAGTTTCTAGTTATGATTTAATAGATAAAATTGACGTAGAAAATATAGCATCAGCAGATGATGTTATTGAACTTAGCAACGATAATCTAGAGAATTATTTAATGAATACACCCAATTTAGATTACTATTTAAACGAATAAATTTAATGAATATGAAAAAGATATTAATTGTAATGGTTTTAATTGTAGCAAACTTCAGTTTTGCTCAAGGATTTAAAGAGAAAAAAGAAAAAATTAAAGCTTTAAAAGTAGCGTATATTACTGAAAAACTCGACTTCACAACTGATGAAGCTCAAAAATTTTGGCCTATTTATAACACTTTCGACGAAAAACAATTTGAAATTCGTCATAATAAAATGAAAGCGATTATAAAAAAAATCGAAGAAGGTGGTATGGAGAATATTTCAGAAAAAGAAGCTCAAAATTTAATCTCTCAAATAGAAAATAGTGAAGACGAACTTCATAATTTGAAGAAAAAATTTATGCAAGACTTACAAAAAGTTATTCCTGCAAAAAAGATTATACTTCTTAAGAAAACTGAAGAAGAATTCAATAGAAAATTACTTCGTGAATTTAAAGAACGTAAAAAAAACTAGCGTCCTGATATATATCATGTTTTAAAATTTTAAAAGTGAGTTACTTTGCTTCCGTAACGATAAAAACTTAAAAAAATGGAAGTGAAAAATACACCAACGATTATTGACAAAGAAGTAGTTTGGGACAAGTCTAAAACTATTATGAGTAAAACTGATAAATTTGGAACAATTGAATATGCAAATGATGTATTTGTAGATGTTTGTGGTTACGAAGACTATGAATTAGTTGGAAAACCTCACAATATTATTAGACATCCAGATATGCCAAAAGTAGTTTTCAAAGTTTTATGGGATAACTTAAAACAAGGAAATAACTTTCACGCAATTGTAAAAAATTTAGCAAAATCAGGAAGATATTATTGGGTGGTTACAGATTTTGATATTTCAAAAAATGAAGCAGGTGAAATTAC
>JACXVH010000414.1 GCA_014763515.1 Flavobacteriaceae bacterium | reverse complement strand
GATAGAACCAATTTCTATTTCGACTTAAATGCAGGTGAAACCAAAACATTTACCATGTATTGGAATGCATCTTATCTTGGAAATTATTATTTACCTGGTGTGCAATGCGAAGCCATGTATGACGATAATTATCTAGCACGAAACAAAGGACAATGGATTACAATTGTTAAAGAATAATGTTTTTAAATCGCTTTTGGCAATACATAAAACGTAATAAAATAAAAACTACCACAGGAATTATTCTTGTGGTAGTTTATTATTTTTCGTTACCAAAAGTATTGTTTAAAAACGATTATGCAACTGTAATTGAAAGCAAAGAAGGGCAACTTTTAGGCGCAAAAATTGCAGATGATGGTCAGTGGCGATTTCCAGAAAGTGATAGTATTCCAAATAAATTTAAAACATGTATCGTTGCTTTTGAAGACCAACATTTTTACAAACATTTTGGTTTTAATCCTATTTCAATGTACCACGCTTTTTTACAAAATAGAAAAGCCAATAAAGTCGTTCGAGGAGGAAGTACATTAACACAACAAGTAATTCGATTACATCGAGAAAATCAAAAAAGAAGCTATTTCGAGAAATTCATAGAAATAATTCTGGCAACTCGTTTGGAGTTTCGATGTAGTAAAGATGAAATTTTAGGATTATATGCCGCACATGCTCCTTTTGGAAGTAATGTTGTAGGATTAGAAATGGCATCTTGGCGTTATTTCGGATTACAACCACACCAATTATCTTGGGCGGAAGCTGCTACTTTAGCGGTTCTACCTAACGCGCCAAGTTTGATATATCCAGGTAAAAACCAACAACGATTATTAGATAAAAGAAATCGATTATTAAAGAAACTTTGGCAAGACAAAATAATTGATAAAGAAACCTATGAATTGGCTTTATTAGAAAGTTTACCTCAAAAACCCTTCGATGTTCCACAAATTGCTCCACATCTTTTACAAAAAACCGCAAAAGAACACAAAGGCGAAAAAATAAAAACGACGCTATCGGTTTATCATCAAGAACGTATCAATGATATCGTAAAACAATATTACAATTTGTACAAACAAAATGAAGTGTACAACATTGCAGTTCTTGTCGTGGATGTAAAAACT
>JACXVH010000413.1 GCA_014763515.1 Flavobacteriaceae bacterium | reverse complement strand
AATCTATAGTGCAACAAAACATAGATTTCTATAATGAAATTATTGCAAAATGAATGTTTTTGGTTTAATAAAATCTGATTACAAAAAGTATAAAAAATATGGTGGCATTTTTTTTACCATAGTGTTTTTTACGCAAGGATTTTGGGCTATTGCACAATACCGAATGGCACATAGTGTTTATAAAATGCGTTTTCCTGTACTCAAGCAATTGCTTCAAATAGTAATGTTGTTTTGGCAAAAAATTATAGAAGTTACTACAGGAATTTCAATTCCTGCGTCTGTTTCAATCGGACATTCATTCTACATTGGTCATTTTGGAGGGATTATTTTGAATGCCAAAACGATAATAGGTAACAATTGTAATATTTCACAAGGGGTTACTATTGGAGTATCAGGTCAAGGAAATAATCGAGGGGTTCCTAAAATAGGGGACAATGTGTATATAGGTGCGAATGCCGTTCTTGCAGGAAATATTATAATAGAAGATAATGTGTTAATTGGTGCTTGTTCGCTTGTAAATACAAGTGTGGTAGAAAATTCAGTTATGTTAGGAGTTCCAGCAGTTAAAGTCTCAGAAAAAGGTTCAAAAGGATATTTGTAATATGAAATTAGTTGTAGTTTCATCAGCGCCAATCGTTATACTAAATAATAAAAAATTTATGTATGCACCTTATCATAAAGAGATGAAAATTTGGGCAAAATATGTAGATGAAATTCAATTTTGTTGTCCAATTTGGAAAGAAGATAGAGGCCTTTTAATCGATGAAATTAGCTTTCCTACAGAACCAATTATCCCACTCAAAGAATTTGATATTACTAGAATTAGCAAAATTCCTAAAGCTTTTTTATTGTCTTTGGCAAATGTTTTAATTCTTTTTAAAGCAATGTATAAAGCCGATCATATTCATTTACGTTGTCCTGGAAATATGACATTGTTAGCCGCAATTGTTCAGGTTTTATTTCCTAGAAAAACGAAAACAGCAAAATATGCTGGTAATTGGGACCCAAAAGCCAAACAACCTTTTACCTATAAATTACAGCGTTGGATTTTATCAAATACTTTTTTAACTCGTAATATGCAGGTTTTAGTGTATGGCGAATGGCCGAATCAGAC
>JACXVH010000412.1 GCA_014763515.1 Flavobacteriaceae bacterium | reverse complement strand
GTAGAGAAAATACACGTATTTTGTGCTTGATCTTCTTTTAAAATATCGGCTTGAACTGTTCCACGAACTTGTGCTAACGTTTCTGCTTTAATTTTAGCATAAACATCCGCAGGCAAAACTTGGTCACCTGTTAATCCTAAAAGCATCAATCCTAAACCGTCATTTCCTTCAGGTAAAGCTCCATTATAACTTGGACGCGTTAAACCTTTATTGTCGTAAAGCTCTTTTTTCTTTTTCTCAACCTCAGCTTCTAAACCATTCTCTTTAATGTATTTCTCACAATTTTGGTCGATAGCCGCATTCATAAAGAAGCCTAACAACATTGGTGCAGGACCATTAATTGTCATAGAAACTGAAGTTGCTGGGTGACTTAAATCGAAACCTGAGTATAATTTTTTAGCATCGTCTAAACAACAAATTGAAACTCCCGCATTACCAATTTTTCCATAAATATCTGGACGTAAATCAGGGTCATTACCGTATAAAGTAACCGAGTCAAATGCTGTTGATAAACGTTTTGCCGGCATTCCCAATGAAACATAATGGAAACGTCTGTTGGTACGTTCTGGTCCACCTTCTCCTGCAAACATTCGAGTTGGATCTTCTCCTTCACGTTTAAACGGATACAATCCTGAAGTAAACGGAAATTCTCCAGGTACATTTTCTTGTAAACACCAACGTAGAATATCGCCCCAAGCTTGGTATTTTGGTAACGCTACTTTAGGTATTTGTGTGTGAGAAAGTGATTCTGTATGTGTTTGAATCTTAATTTCTTTATCGCGGACTTTAAATGAATAGATAGGATTTTTGTATTTGTTTACTTTTTCATCCCAAGTGGTAATTACTTCCCAGTTGTAAGGATCTAGATTCATTTTTACACGATCGAATTCAGCTAAAAGCATTTTTACAAACTGCTCATCTGCTTTTGCTTTGTTTTCGATTTCAATTCCCGATTTTGCAATTACTGGTAAACTTCCTGTAACTGATTCTATTGTTTTGAAAATTCCGTATAATTTTTGTGCAACTTCAACTTGTGTTACAGCAGTTGCATCGTAATTTCTGATGTTTTCTGAAATTTCAGATAAGTATCTTGTTCTATTTGGCGGAATAACAAATACT
>JACXVH010000411.1 GCA_014763515.1 Flavobacteriaceae bacterium | reverse complement strand
GGTTCAGATTTTACGGGTACTAATGGTACTACAATTACAAATAAAGACGATAACTGGAACTTGGTTGGTAATCCATATCCATCAGCAATTAGAGCTTTAAATTTCTTAAACGCAAATCCAAACATTGAAGGGGCAGTTAGAATTTGGACACATGGAACAAATCCATCACCATCTATATCAGATCCATTCTACGATAGTTATGTATACAATTATACGCCAAATGATTATATTGTTTACAATGGAACGGGTACATTAGAAGGTCCTTTAGGGTTTAATGGTTTTATTGCAGGCGGACAAAGTTTTATGATTAATATGGATGACGGAGCAGCAACTACTGAAACGGTTACCTTTAATAATGCTATGCGTAGCAGAACCTATAACAACGAACAATTTTACAGAACTTCAAACTCTAGTACTCGAGATGCATTAGATACAAATGGAGAAGAGAAAAATAGAATTTGGTTAGATATTATAAATAGCAACAATCAATCGGCTAGAATGCTTGTAGGTTATGTTACTGGTGCAACATATCAAAAAGATAGAGTTTATGATGCTGTTACCAATGTTTTAGCGAATGTTATGAATATTTATTCGGTTCTAGATAACCAGAGAATGGCTATTCAAGGTAGAGCTTTACCATTTGATGATAGTGATAAAGTTCAAATTGCGGTTAACATTACAACTGCAGGAAATTACTCTATTGGAATTGGAGCAACAGATGGATTATTTACACAAAATCAAGAAATTTATTTAGAGGATACACAATTGAATATTATTCATGATTTAAGAACAGCTCCATATAGCTTCTCAAGTAGTGCAGGTGAATTTAAAGATAGATTTGTATTGCGATTTACGAATGAAACATTAGGAATTGAAGATGTTATTAGCGAAGATAGTGTTGTGGTTTTCTCACAAGGTAATAATATTTCAATTTCATCTGAAAATACGCCAATCAAATCAGTTGCAATTTACAATCTTCTTGGGCAATTGCTTTTTAAAGAAAACAATGTGAATTCTAATAATATGATAATTTCTAAGTTGATAAAAAATAGCCAAGCTTTAATCGTTAAAGTGCATTTTGATAATAACAAAGAAATAACAAGAAAAATAGTGTTTTAGCATTAATTAC
>JACXVH010000410.1 GCA_014763515.1 Flavobacteriaceae bacterium | reverse complement strand
AAGGCGAAGACGAAAAAGAATTAGAAAGCGAAATGGAACATTTAATTACTCTAGCGGGAGAATTCTACGATAGAGAAATGGAACGTTACGAGGAATAGTTTTTAGTGTTTAGTTGACAGTTGAAAGACTTCATTCTTTATCTCTTTTATCAATTAATATTAAGAAGTGCAAACAAAGTTTACAGTAAGAATTGAGAAATCCTCTAATTCCATTTACTGAGATTGAAAACTAATGTCTTTGCCCTAATCCCTAGAAAAGTACTTATCTAATAATATTTGAGCGGCAGCAAAAGGCGATAGCTCGTTATTTTGCACCGCTTTTTTATTTTGTTCCAATAGTTCAATAATTTCAGGATGATTGTAAAAACGATTTTTCAATTGTTCGTTAATCGTTTCAAGCATCCAATATTGGTTTTGTTCTTTACGTTTTTGCTCGAAGTAGTTATTTTCTTTTGTAAGTTCAAAATATTCGGCAATAATTTCCCAAACTTTATCAATTCCTGTTTTTTCAAAAGCACTACAAGTGGTCACTTTCGGAATCCAACCGCTATTTTTTGCAGGAAATAAATGCAACGCTCGGTTAAATTCGGTTTTCGCAAGTTTTGCTTTGGCAATATTATCGCCATCGGCTTTATTAATCACAATCGTGTCGGCCATTTCCATAATTCCACGTTTAATTCCTTGTAATTCATCACCAGCACCAGCAATTTTTAATAACAAAAAGAAATCAACCATACTGTGAACTGCCGTTTCACTTTGTCCAACACCAACGGTTTCAATAATAATGGTATCAAAACCACAAGCTTCACAAAGCATAATAGTTTCACGTGTTTTTCTGGCTACGCCACCTAAACTATCTCCAGAAGCACTCGGACGAATGTAAGCGTTTTCATCTTTAACCAATTCTTCCATTCGGGTTTTATCACCCAAAATACTTCCGTGACTAATAGACGAACTTGGGTCAACTGCTAGAACCGCAACTTTTTTACCAAGTGAGGTCAAATATCTTCCAAAAGCTTCAATAAACGTACTTTTTCCTACACCTGGAACACCAGTAATTCCAATTCTTACCGATTTATTGGCATGTGGCAAACAACCTTGAATAACTTCGTTTGCTCTTTCTAAATGTTCTG
>JACXVH010000060.1 GCA_014763515.1 Flavobacteriaceae bacterium | reverse complement strand
ACATTTAGAGTTGCCTGATTTGAATCTAATAGCATTTTTCCTGTTACATCAAAAATTCTAACTTGTTTCACTACTTCATTTGGAATTTCAATTGAAAATATTGCGTCTGTTGGATTTGGATATAAACTAATAGATGCTAAATCAAAATCTGAATTAGATAAAGCGGCACATGCCGAATTTACAGCCGCAACTGACTCACAACCAGTAGCATTTCCTGAAATAGTAGCATTTGGAGAAGCTGTTGCTAAATAATCACAAACCCAATCAACAGCACATGTAGACAGACTTAAATTATCAGTAATTACTAACTCAGTTATCGGTTGTCCAGATACACCATTTAAAGCAGAAATATCGATTAAATTAAGATTATTACTTAAAGCAATTCTTACTGTCGAACTAGTATAAGTGGTTAGAGAGTTTAAGAAGTTCAAACTTGTTAAGGAAGGACAATTAACAATATTTATATTGGTTACTTGAGTTAGATTCGAAAGTCCAGAAATACTACTTAAGAGAGGACAATGAGCAAACTGTAAATTCCAGCTACCAGATGTTAACTGATTAAGATTTGTAAAGGCATCAAAAGAAACTAAATTATTGCAAAAATTAGTAGCCAAGCCAAGTAAAGTATTTATATTATCGAAACCAGAAATAGAAGTTGCAGATAGATTATTAAACATTACAGCCCCTCCAATATTTGTAATACTATTCAACAAAGAAAGATTACCTGTATTTCCAAGATTTTCAACACTCAAACTTCCAGTAATGGTAGTTATGTTATTTAAGGGTGTTAAATCAAGTACCGCACCACCTGCATTTATATTTAATTGCCCATTAATAGTAGTACAAGATGCTAATGCATCTACTTCGGCTTGGGTGGTTAAAGTTACACTACCTGTTGGACAAGAAGTAAATGTAGGTGCTGTGGTGCGATATATGGTTGCTAAAATCTCTGACTGATGTAATTCTCTATTATAAATATAGAACTCATCTATCTCTGAGTTAATTAAATTTTTTTGATTTGATAAATTTCCACCAGCATCTAATCCACCTCCAATTACAAATTTATCATTAAAAGTATGAATAAGAGCTGTATTTACTATAGATGGAATTTCATTCCATAACTCACCATTTCTATAATATAGCATTCTAACATTTCCGTTAACTACCTTTAAAGTAACGGCATGATGTGTCCAAGTTGATAATGGATTTGTAAATCGAGTTTGAGAACTCCAATTAGTTGGATTTGAAGCATAACCAATATCTACAACAGTTGGATTAGTTCTTCTTCTCAAATAATGAGAGCCACCCCATTCATATAATGATGCAAAAGGTTCGGGTTCAAAACTATTTTGTTTCTCCCAAAGCATGATAGAGAATTCAGATTTATCTATTAAACTCCCTAAAGTATTATGAAATAATGGTCCATATTCAATTTTTCTTGCCATTCCAATGACACCAGTAAGAAATGGTGTTGGAGAAGGGTTATTTACTGAAAGATTTAAATTAGAATTATTAGAGCAATCTAAATTATTTTCAAAACCATAATAAGCAACTAAGTCAGTACTATTGAATGCGACTTCATCTACATACATTTGTTTCACTTGGGCTTCTGTAAGTGCAATATCATAAATTTTCAAATCATCAAAAAGAACACTTTTATTGTTAATTCCTGTAAAGTTAGAACCTTGATTTAATCTAAAACTAGTACCTGATGTATTCCAAGTTGGCTTTGGACTTGAGACCATTAAAATTCCATTTCTATATACTTTTACATCAGTGCCATCATAAGTCATTATATAATGATACCATGCGTTTGAATTATTTATATATCCATATACAGGTCCTTGCGGAGAATCAGCATCATTTGCCCAACCAAAAGCTCTTACATACGGAGTGCTTTGGCCTCCGTATTGAAGAAGTCCAAAAGTATTATTTGTAGTATTAGCGCCATATTGAAAAATTCTAATTTGCGAATCACTTGATTCAATGGGATAAGAAACCCAAATTGAAACAGTTCTTGCAGTATTTCCTTGAGGTAAATTTATTAAATTGGCTTCATAATAAGGCACTCCAATAGTAACAGTTGGGACCTTAAGGGAACTATTAGGGTTTCCAAACCTGTCATTTCCAAACTCTGTTGTAGTAGCATTCATCAATGTAAAAAAGTTGATGCCCGAGCCATCAGCAACAGAATTGTTAAAATTAAATTCGTAAATAGGCGTTTGAGCTACTAAACCGTAACTAATGAATACAAAAAAAAGTAAAAGTTTTTTCATGATTTTATATTTTAATTGTATGCAAAAATGATAAATCACTTAATAAGTATGTTTTCGAATAATGTAAAACCCCGTTTTGAGTTTGTGAATAATAATTTTGGTATTTTTATATCCATTACATTTGCAAAGAATATTGAAATCAATTTTTTACATAGTATTTACTTTTCTCTTTTTGAGTATAAATTCATGGTCGCAACAAGTGTATCATGAAAATATTACTCAGGAATCTGGTTTGCCTAATGAAAACGTTTATGATATATACAAAGACTCAAAAGGATACATTTGGTTTACAACTGACGAAGGATTAGTACGTTATAATGGTTATAATTATAAAGTATATAAAAATGAGCTTGGACTTTCCGTTTCAGGAACATACATTAAAGAAGATTTTAAAGGTAGAATTTGGTACCAAACATTTGATGGGGTTTTATTCTATGTAGAAAATGATTTTTTGAAATGTCATTCCACTAAAAATAATTTGGGATTTAAACCTTACTTTTTTGATCAACATCACCTCGTAAAAACAAGTGGGAACAGTATTGAAAAAACAGATCTAAGAACCCAAAAAAGTATTCAAAAACAGTTTGATGAAACTATTCAATTTAGTCAAATTATAAACAAAACAATTATAGCTGGAAATGAGAATATGTTTTTTTTAGACAAAAACACTCTCAATGTTAAAAAGAAAATTATAATTCCCGAAACATTCATTTCGTTACTTTCTTTTTCAAACAATAAGATAGTTGCCCTAGCCGATAGAAGTAAAAAAAATACACCAATAATACTAATTAACGAAAATGGTATTTTTAAAAAAGGTACTTTAAATCTTACTGAAACTTTACAAAATTTATATTTGTTATCCAATGAAATTTGGTGCTTCACTAAAAACGGTGTTCAAGTTTTTGACTATAATTTTAAGCACCTACCAGAAAGAGATTTTTTAACTCAAAAAAATGTATCTAGCTTTACTATAGATAAAAATGATTTTTTATGGATCGGTTCACCTACTAATGGAATTTATCTTATTAAAGATTTAAATAGTAAACAATTTGAAATTGAAAATGATGAATTCTCTTCAATAACCTTTAAAAACAATGAAATATTTACAGGAACTAATAAAGGAATAGTTTTAAAACATAAAGAAAATTTAGTTAGTCAAGTATTTTTCGATACCAAAGAGAAAAATCATATTTTATTTATGGATTTTAACTCAATTAAGAACTTCAATTTTTTTACAGGCAATGGTTTTTATTGGCAAAATGAATTGCAACAAAAAACAATTCGAAATTTCTATTCGGTTAAAGACATTGCTAAAGTAAATGAAAAAAGTATTGCTGTTGCGGCTACTGGATTATCTAAAATAATTGACTTAGAAGACAACAACTTTTCAGTTCAATTTCTTGAAAATAAACGATGTAAAAGTATAGCTTACGATTCAATTCAAAATAAACTATTTATCGCCACAAATGAAGGCCTATTTGTGAAAAATAGTAATCAAATAGTTGAATTGACTAGAAATAAAAAACCATTATTCTTAAAAAAAATAAGGTACGTATCAAACAGCTTAATAGGTCTATCTCCAGATGGAAAAATAATTCAAATAAATAATCAAGGAATTAAGAATATAAAATGCAGTGAAACCATCAATCAATTGCATACATTTCAAAATAAAATTTATTTGTCATCAAATTTTGGCATTTACTTATTAGACAACAATATCCCAAAAAAAATAATAAGCGTTTCTAACTTTCATAAAATTAAAGACTTTGTTGTTTTGAATAATGTAGCATTTGTTATTACAAAAAACAAACTCATAAAAATTCCATTACAAAAACAACTTCAAGGTTTAGAAAAACCAATAGTAAAACTTACTAAAATTCAAAAAGAAGCTATAAAAGAAACTACTGAAAATAAGTTAACATTTGACACTAATGTTGATAAAATTACTATTTTATTTGAGTTGTTAAATTTTGATCTATATAACGATTACAACTACTATTACGAACTTAACGGAAAAAAAATCAATATTAACCCAACGCAACAGAATATTGAATTACCAAATTTAAATAGCGGAAGTTACACCTTCCAAATTCATGCAAAAAAAGTAAATGAAACATCACCTCAATCTAGTTCTGAAAGTATTAGCTTTGAAATTCTTCCTCCTTTTTGGAAAAGAACATGGTTTATTATAATTAGTTTTATCGTTCTTGGAATTTCTTTTTTCTTTTTCTACAGAAGAAAAATAAATCTCCTTAGAAAGAAAAACGAAATCGCCATTGAAAAATTGACACTAGAAAACAACTTAAAAGAATCGCGCTTACAGTTGATAAAATCGCAAATGAATCCGCATTTCTTTTTCAATGCCATCAATAATATTCAATCGTATATTTTTACTAATGAAACCAAAGAAGCTTCAGTCTACTTGTCTAAATTTTCTAAATTGACTCGTAAAATTTTAGAATTTTCTGAAGTAAATACCGTTTCATTAAAAGAAGAAATTGAAGCACTTACACTGTATTTAGAGTTACAACAAATGCGTTTTAAAGATTTTTGTTATGAAATAAGATTAGAAAATATTTCACATCCTGAACGTATAAAAATTCCAACTATGTTGTTCCAACCTTATATCGAAAACGCTATTCTTCACGGTTTATCACATAGCAATCTTGATAAAAAGTTAGAAGTTAATTTTCATTGGAACGAAAAAAATGTATTAACCACAACCATTTACGATAACGGAATTGGCAGAGTAAAATCAGCTGAATTAAATTCTTTAAATACAAACAAACCCAAATCCTTTGCTACAAAAGCCAATTTAGAACGTATCATGTTACTAAATAAAGACCAATACCAAATCAATATTTCATATGAAGATTTGTATCATGAAAATCTTGAGAGTAACGGAACTTTGGTTACAATAACAATAGCATTATGAGAAAAGCCATTATAATAGAAGACGAAACAAGAGCGCAAATATATTTAAAAGGAATTATTGAAATGCATATTCCAACTATCGAAATTTGTGCAGTTTGCGACGATTTGCCTTCGGGAATTATTGCAATTAGAAAACACAAACCCGATTTGGTATTTCTCGATATTGAAATGCCTAAATATAACGGACTAGAAATTGTCAATTTCTTTGATGAAACCGAATTAAACTTTGGAATAATATTTACAACTGCCTATAATCAATATGCAATACAAGCTTTTAAAACTTCAGCGCTTGACTATTTATTAAAACCAATTGATGTAGACGAACTAAAAGCTTGCATAAACAGATACGAAACAAAGCAAAAAACCATCTCAGAAAACATTATTAAAGCAAATCAATTACTGCAACCTAACACAAAGATTGCAATACCTGACGGCAACAACTTGTTAATGATTGATACGAAAGACATTTTATATTTAAAGGCTGACAATAGTTATACCTCAATTCATCTTAAAAATGGGAAAACTCATGTTACATCAAGATTTTTGAAAAATTTTGAAGATCATTTAAAAAATAATTCCAACTTTTTTAGGTGTCACAAATCATATATTATTAATATAGATTATGTAAAAAGTTATTCCAAATCAAATGGCGGAACAATTATTTTAGATAACCATATTGAAATTCCAGTTTCACAGGATAAATCTGAGGAACTTATTGCTTTTTTCAATAAAATTGAACGCTAATATTGATCAATCAAATACTTTATCAAATCGGTTGTGGTAACAATGCCTACTAACAACTCTCCCTCACAAACAGGTAAAGCATGAAACTCTTTGGTTGCCAAAATCTCTGCAGTTTCTTTGATTGTAGTTTCTGGAGAAACTTTTACAAGATTTTTTGCCATAACCTGCTCAACAGTAAACATATTGTAAACAGTAGTATCAATTACTTCATCATCATCTACAGCATCAGCAAAAGATATTCGCAATAAATCAGTATAACTAAGCATTCCTATAATTTTATTTCCACTTACAACTGGAATATGTCTTATATGATGTTTTTTGAATAATTGTTCCGCTTTTGTTAAATCATCTGATGTATTAAGCTTTACAACATTCTTGGTCATTATTGACGATATTGGCACTCTATTTTTCATAACTTAATCATTTACTATTTCAAATTTAGCAAACAATCTTTTCTAAAAAAGAAACCAAAATCATTGGAAAAATGATATTATTTCCTTATTTTATAAGGTTCTGAATAATTGATCATAAGCTTTACTTTTTCAAATAAAATTGGAAATTCAGCTTTAAATCGTTCAGGTGTTTCAAAAAAATGCTCAAGTAAAACAGCTATAAATTCAAACTCATTCGTATATGCATAAATTCTAAAATAATTTGAATCTACTAATTGTTTTAAATTAGCAGGCAACTGAACTTGTTCCATAATCTCATCATAGGTAACAGAAAATATAGTTGCAGAAGTATCAGTATTTTTTAATCCTTGAAAATGTACTACATGGGCAAACTCATGTAATCCTAAATTCAAATTATCATTAGATATTTCATATCCTTCCAAAAAATGTTTCCACGAAAACGCAATGGCTCTCATTCTTGGATTAAATTCTCCTTTATGGTAATCATCACTAAAACTTGAGTAATAAACATCAGGATAAATAATAACTTTGTCAATTACTGTAAAAAGATAGTTTCTCATACCAAATGTTAACATTATGGCAGTAGCCGAAATTAACACCCTCATTTCATCTGTAATTTCAATTCCTTCTTTTCCAAAAAAAGAATAACGCTCAATAAAAGTTGCTACTCTATGCTCAAAATACCTTTTATTTTTTGAATCTAATTTTTGATAAAACTCAAATTGGTTATTTAAAATTTGTAATTGCTGCATTTTTAGCTTTTTTGGGAAAGCATAAAAATGTACATAAATAGGCTTTCGAAAAAAGAACGCATAAATGGGTTCCACTACTACATTGTATGCGAAAAGAGTTATAAATATTGCACCAAAAAAAAGAAGTAAATAGTTCAAAGAATAATAGATTGGATGCTTAAAAATACATTTAAACAATGAAATAAAAAAATGCTTAAAACTTAAGCATTTAAATTTGTGACCCCGGCAGGGTTCGAACCTGCAACCAACGGAGCCGAAATCCGTTATTCTATCCAGTTGAACTACGGAGCCAATACAAGTTAAAAGTATAAAGTCAAAAGATAAAAGTATTCTAACCTACTTTTACTTTGCACTTTTCCTTTTTACTTTCTTTTGTTTAAGCTAAAAGTTTTTTAACAACAGTTGATATTGTTTTACCATCAGCTTTTCCTGCTAATTGCTTTGATGCTAGACCCATTACTTGACCCATTGAAGCCATCCCTGAAAATCCACCTTCTGAAATGATTTTAGAAACTGCTTCTTCTATTTCTTGTTCAGATAATTGAGCTGGAAGAAATTTTTCTATTACTGCAACTTGAGCCAACTCTGGTTCTGCTAAATCTTGTCTACCTTGCTCACTGTATATAGCTGCACTATCCTTACGCTGTTTAACTAATTTTTGTAACAATTTTATTTCATCATCACTAGATAATTCATCTTTAGCTCCTGATTCTGTTTTTGCTAATATAATTCCTGATTTAATGGCTCTTAAAGCTTCTAAAGCAACTGCATCTTTTGCCTTCATTGCTTCTTTCATTTGATCCATTATTTGTTTTTCTAAACTCATATTATTTTTATTATTTATTGTTTTTCTACAATTGTTCTATTTAGCGATTAGGTTTTAGCACTTAGTGGCTAGTTGTTAGTTGTTAGTGCAAAATTACTTTTTACTTTTTACTTTTTACTTTTTACTTTTTACTTTTTACTTT
>JACXVH010000059.1 GCA_014763515.1 Flavobacteriaceae bacterium | reverse complement strand
GTTGTTCTTCTTTTTTCATCTAAATCTACTACGAGGTTAACCAATTCTTTAGCGTCTAAATTTCTTTTTGCTAATTTTTTGATAACCTCTTCTTTGTTTTCTCTAATGTAAGCTATCTGTAACATATTTTGATTTTTTGAACGGCAAATTTAATGAAATTAAATCTTAGATTAACAATATAAAATATCAAAATAATAGTAGTATTAGCTATAATTGTATATATAAAAAGCTATTTTTTTATTACATTAGCAAAATTTTAAATTAAAATGAGAAAAATTACCCAATTCTTCCTTGTTCTTAATTCTTTTTTTATTTTTTCTCAAAATGAAAAAGAACAATTTGAACAAATGGTTGAAGCCGAAATGAAATCGGCAGCTTCAGTTCAGAATTTTCAAGTAAATCCTAATACTCAAAATTACGATATTACTTACCACGAATTGCGTTTCACTGTAGATCCTGCTGTTTACAATATTGTAGGTCAAGTTACAACTACTTTTACGGCTTTAGAGGATATGAATACTATTACATTTGATTTAACAGATGTGTTAACAGTAAGTTCTGTTACAATGGGAGCTACTTCGTTAAGCTTTACTCAATTGGCAACAGAAGAATTAGTGATTGATTTTCCATCAACAATTACAAACGGTACTTCTTCAACGTTAGTTATTAATTATTCGGGAGCTCCAGATACCGATGAACAAGCTTTTACTACAAGTACTCATAACGGGACTCCAGTTATATACACACTTTCAGAGCCTTTTGGGGCAAGAGATTGGTGGCCATGTAAACAAGATTTAAACGATAAAGTAGATTCAATTGATGTTTATATAACTGCACCTAATATTTATGTAAGCGTTTCCAATGGTTTAGAACAATCTGCTATTGATAATGGAAATGGAACAAAGACTACTCATTTTCATCATGGGCATCCAATACCAGCTTATTTAATAGCAATTGCAGTCACAAATTATCAAATATATACTCAAACTGCTGGGGTTTCTACTACTTTTCCAATTGTGAATTATTTTTATCCTGAGAGTTTTGCCTCTTCACAAGCTGGATGTGCTGTAACTCCCTCGATTATTAATTTGTATGAAAACTTGTTTGAACCTTATCCTTTTAATGATGAAAAATATGGACATGCTCAATTTGGTTGGGGTGGTGGAATGGAACATACCACGGTTTCGTTCATGTATAATTTTAGTAGAGGTTTAATTGCACATGAATTGGCACATCAATGGTTTGGTGATAAAATTACTTGTGGTTCTTGGAAAGATATTTGGTTAAATGAAGGTTTTGCAGAATACCTTTCTGGTTTAGTTGTTGAAGATTTAGATGGTGTATCAAATTTTATTTCTTGGAAAAACTCTAAAATAAATAATATTACTTCACAACCTGGGGGTGCGGTTTATTTAACAGATACAGAAGCAACAAATGTAAATAGAATCTTTAGTAGTAGATTGTCATACAATAAGGGAGCAATGGTTGTTCATATGCTAAGATGGAAACTAGGAGATACTGCATTTTATCAAGCAATGAGGAATTATTTAGCAGATTCTAACTTAGCTTATGCTTATGCACTAACACCGCAACTGCAAGCTCATTTAGAAACGGTTTACGGCGGTAGTTTAGACGAGTTTTTTAACGATTGGGTTTATAATCAAGGTTATCCTACATACAATATATCGGTCAGTAATTGGGGTGCTGGTCAAGCTAAAATTATAGTAAACCAAACGCAATCTCATCCATCAGTTTCTTATTTTGAAATGCCACTTGAAATTAGATTAAAAGATGCGGCTAACAACATTTATGATGTTATTGTAGATAATACTTTTAATGGGCAAGAATTTATAGTTTCAGTGCCATTTACGGTTGCTAGTGTTCAGTTTGATCCTAATAGACATATTATTTCAAAAAATAATAATGCAGTTTTAGGTGCTAATTCTTTTGCTTTTGATAACCAAGTTTTAGTTTATCCTAACCCTTCGGATAAAGAATTGTTTATTAAGTTGCCAAGTTTAGTTCAGCTTGTAAAAACTGAAATTTACAATAATTTAGGACAAAAAGTTATGGAAACTTCAAATTTAAATTTCTCGACAGAACATCTACAGTCGGGAGTCTATATTTTAAAAATTGAAACAACCGAAGGGTATTTTCATAAAAATTTTATAAAAAATTAAGTCAGTTTTAAAATGATATATAAAAAGTAAGGTGAAAACCTTACTTTTGTCGTTTATATAAGTAAAAGAAATTCTAATATGATTCAATTAGCACAAATAATATTTATTCTTTCGGTTTTAGTAATTCTACATGAGTTTGGTCACTATATCACAGCAAAGTGGTTTAAGGTAAGAGTAGAAAAGTTTTATTTATTTATGGATGCTGGTTTTTCTTTGTTTAAAAAGAAAATAGGCGAAACCGAATGGGGAATTGGTTGGTTACCAATAGGTGGTTATGTTAAGCTTTCAGGAATGATTGATGAAAGCATGGATACAGACCAAATGAAACAAGAAGTTCAACCTTGGGAATTTCGTGCAAAACCTGCTTGGCAACGTTTAATTATTATGTTAGGAGGAATTATTGTAAATATACTTTTAGCATGGTTTATTTACAGTGTTATGTATTCTACTGTAGGTAAAAAATATGTGTCAACTGAGATTATTCAAAAAAACGGTTTATCATTTGGTGAGGTTGGTCAAAATGCCGGCTTCCAAAATGGCGATAAAATTGTTTCGGTTGATGGTAAGTTTCAAGAAAACTTCAATAGAATGGTTATGGATATTTTATTTAGCCATGAAGTTGTAGTAGAAAGAAACGGGCAAGAAGTGAAATTAAATCTAACAGATGAACAAATAGGTGATATTATAGCAAAAGAAGGGAGAAGTTTTATTGCACCACGTTTACAAGCGGCTAAAATTGATTCTGTTTGGGTGGGTTCAAATGCTTCTTCGGCAGGATTGAAAAAAGGAGATTCTATAGTTGGTTTAAATAATCAGACATTTAAATATACTGATGAATTTTCTTCTCGATTGTCTAAATTTAAAAATGATTCAGTTTCTATAACTGTTGTAAGAGACAGTAAAGAAGAATTAATAAGAGCTAAAGTTGATTCAGTTGGAAAATTAGGATTTATGTTTTCTTCTTATTTAAAAGACGATTATGTTGTAGATCAAAAAATGTCATTTATTGAAGCTATTCCTGAAGCTATAAAAGAATCTTGGGCATTGTTAGTTTACAACGTAAAGAGTTTTAAATTGATTTTAAGACCATCTACAGGGGCTTATAAACAAGTAAAAAGTCCAGTCGGTATTGCACGTCAATTACCAGACGAATGGAACTGGGAATATATTTGGAATTTCACAGCGCTATTTTCAATTGGTTTGGCATTTATGAATTTATTACCTATCCCAGGATTAGATGGTGGTCATGCGCTTTTTACAATTGTTGAAATGATTACAGGAAAAACTTTAAGCGATAAAGCAGCAGGTTATGTACAAACTGCTGGAATGATTATATTGTTAACATTGATGGCTTTAACTTTTGGAAAAGATATATTTGAATTGATAGCAGATAAATTTTTCTAATATTTTTTGAAAAATAGTTTGTGTAAATAAAAAATCAAGTTATATTTGCACTCGCAAAAAAGGTTACACACCTTCCTCCTTAGCTCAGTTGGTTAGAGCATCTGACTGTTAATCAGAGGGTCCTTGGTTCGAGCCCAAGAGGGGGAGCAAAGTAGAAAGCCTAGCGAAAGTTAGGCTTTTTTGTTTTAAAACTTATTGCGAAAATACAGGTTAATCCTCCTTAGCTCAGTTGGTTAGAGCATTTGACTGTTAATCAAAGGGTCCTTGGTTCGAGCCCAAGAGGGGGAGCAAAGTAGAAAGCCTAGCGAAAGTTAGGCTTTTTTTGTTTTTAGTGGGTTCAATTAGGGTCAAACAGATTTTTTTTCTAATTTTATTTTCTTTTGAAATAAGATGAAATCTACTCTAAATTCTCCAATTCTATTTTTCGAAGATTTTCTGACTGAAGAAAATCTAAAACTACATGAAGAAAATTTTTATAAGGATATAATAAATCCATCTCAACAATCTTTTGATGAATATAAAGAAGGTGGATATATTACTTATACTCCAAGCATATATGAAAATGACGAAGATTCATCAAAAACAGTTTTTTACAAAGACACATTAATTTCTATTCTTGAAAATGAGAAAAAAAATTCGATTGACCTTATAAACAGCAAAATTTTAGAAATAAAAAATAGTGGAAATTCCACAGATTATTATGTTCAAAGTAATTTAAATAAATTATTTTCTTTAAAAAGAAAAAATTTAAGTACATATAAATTCAAAAAACTTGTGCTTAAAATAATTGATGAAATAATAAATGTAATTTCAGCTAACAATTCAAAACATCAAAAGGCAAAACGTAATAATTTTAAAATTAGCGAAGGTTTTTTTGAACCAAATATTAGCGCCCTAAAAATTAAGAAAATTTATCAAATAGCAGTTAAATTAAATATTATTAAGTTGGATATAGTTTCAGAAGAGACTTTTTTAAATGTTCTAATTTGTGAAAACCCTTCCGAATTAGATGAAAAAATTTATTTTTCAGAAACTACATTATATTCGTTTTTGTTTTTAAATACAATTTCAAAGCATTTTAATAATTTTAGACCTTCTAGCATATCTAAATCAGGATTATTTTATACAAAAAAGAGCACTCAAATCAACCAGGGGTTATTTGACACTTATAATACTAGACTTAAATCAAAAATTGACACAAAAAGATATAAAGAAATTATAGAAGCCTTCAGCGCAATTTAACCTTACACTTTACCTTACACTTAACCTTACACCCACCTTACACTTCCAGAAATTTTCATGTTATTCTATTTTTCTTTGCTGAAAATTAGTAAATGATATGAAAGAATTTTTGACATTTAAAGAAGCCCTAGAATTACTCAATGTTAGCAAATCGACGCTCTATAAACTCACGTCAAGTAAAAAGATTCCTTTTTATAAGCCCAAAGGGAAAATTTACTTCAAGAGAGAGCAATTATTAGAATACATTGAAAAGGGCTTTGTGTCTAACGATTAAAAATTAAAATTATGGAAGACGAAATAAACTTCGATGATTTAAACCTTGAAAAAATAGATTCAAATGAATTGGATTTTGAAGACTTAAATGATGAGATTGAACATCAAAATTATGACGAAACTTCATTTGAAAGTGATGATAAATTTCTTGAAGAGGAGGTTTTTTCAAATTTACCACAATTATTAAAAGATTTAACAACTCCATATTTAGGTAGAGATAGAGAAATAGTATTGCTTTCTTCAATTGGAGTAATAAGTGCATGTTTACCAAATGTGTATGGTATATACGACAGTAGTGAACTTGCAGCAAATCTTTATTTAATGGTTGTAGCACCACCCGCATCTGGAAAAGGAATGCTTAGTAAAGCTAGGTTATTGATTGAACCAATACATCATTACGTTAAAGTGATGAGTGAATTTGAAATCGAAGAATGTGATAACTTGAATGATGAGTTAAAAAAAGAAGGTAAAAAGCCATCGGTTTGTCCAGATTTGGAAGTTAAAATTATTCCAGGCAATGTGAGTAGTGCCAAAATTTACAAACACATAAAAAACAGTAAAAATGGATTGTTAATATTTGAATCAGAAGCAGATTCACTTTCTCAAATGTTCAAGAACGATTGGGGAAGTTTTAGTGATATTTTGCGCAAGACATTTCATCATGAACCCATTTCAATCAGTAGGCAGAATAACGATACTTTTATTGAGGTTGAGTTGCCTAAACTTTCTTTGGTTGTAGCAGGTACTCCTAATCAAGTTCAGCCATTAATACAGTCTCGTGAAAATGGACTTTTTAGTAGATTTATTTATTACTACTTTAATGAACCTTCTTTTTGGAAAGATGTCTCTCCTAAAGGGCAAAAAATTAATGCTAATAAACTTTTTAAAGAATCTGGTAAGCAATTATTGGGACTTTATAAAAAATTGCTTGAGAACTCAACAAAAATCGAATTTCAATTAAGCGATAGTCAATGGAATGATTTTAACCAACTTATGAGCTCTTACACAACTTCAATGATTTTTGAGAAGTATGAAGACAATTTGCCTATAATAAAACGCCAAGGAGTGATTTTTTTAGAATAGCGATGATTCTTACAGTAATTAGAAATATAGATGAAGATTTTAAAAAAACTAATGTTTTAATATGTAATGATGAAGATTTTGAAACAGCATTAGCCATTGTTAGAAAAACAATTGATTATTCTTTAGTAGTTTCAAAACTATTGTCAAGAAATGTTAATACAGATAAAGACAAGTTGAATTCTAGAGAGATCACATTATTAGGGCATTTAAATGGAGAATTTACTAGAACAAATGCTCTGGAAATAGCGGAGAGGTTAAAAATCCCTGAAAGAACTCTAGGGCATATTTTAAAGAAATTAGTTAAGTATGATTTTATAGAAAGGGTATCTCAAGGAAAATATAAAAAAATGTAGAATTGCAAGAATTGCCAAAGTTGCCAAAGTTGCAATACTTGCCAAAACTAAATTATTATGTCAGTAAGTATAAAATTAATATTGAAAAACAAAATAAGAAATGACGGTACATATCCAATAATGCTTAGGGTCATTAAAGATAGAAGAGTGAAGATGTTTTCAACTGGAATAAATTGTTTGGAAAATGATTGGGATGGAGAAAAATTAAAGAAAACCCATTCTAATCATTTAAAAAGGAACTTAATTCTTTCAAACTTCAAGAATAAAGCTTTGAAAATTATAGACGATTTTGTTTCTGATGATATTGACTTTTCTTTAGAAGATTTTTCAGACAGATTTATTGGAGATAAAAACCAAATTAAGATTAATGTTTATGATTTTTTCAAAAGTAGAATTGTTCTTATGGAAACTTCTGGAAGAACTGGAAACGCAAGAAGCTATAAAGATACGTTCAACTCATTTTTTACTTTTTGCAAGGATAAAGAATTAACATTTAGAAAACTCAATGTTTCTCTACTGGAGAACTATGAAGCTTATCTTAGAAGTAGAAATAATCAGGATTCTGGAATTGCTTTTAGGATGAGAACAATTCGAGCTATTTATAATGCAGCTATTAGAAATGGAGTTGTAAAAAAAGAATTTTATCCATTTGATAAGTATAAGATTAGTAAACTTAAAGGGAAAGGAATTAAACGTGCATTATCAAGAGAAGAAGTAAAAAAAATTTTAGATGTTGATGTTTCAGAACGACCAGATTTAATTGAGGCTAAGAATTTTTTTAAATTTTCATATTTCACACGCGGGCTCAACTTTATTGATTTGATGAAAATGAAAAAAGAGAATATTCAAGGAGATACGATTACTTATATTCGTTCTAAGACTAAAGGTAGATTTGTAATAAAGATACTTCCACCAGTTCAAGAGGTATTAGACTATTATGCTAATAATGACAATGGAACGGATTATGTTTTCCCAATTTTATTGAAAAATAAATTAACTCCTAAACAAATAGAAAACAGAAAACATAAAGCGTTAAGAAAGTTCAATAAAGACCTTAAAGAATTAGCTAGCTTGGCTGGAGTTGATAAGAATGTTACGAGTTACGTAATTCGTCACTCATTTGCCACAAATTTGAAACAGTTAGGTGTATCTACAGATTTAATCTCCGTAAGTATGGGACATTCCTCTCTAGAAGTAACTAAAAACTATCTTAAAGAGTTTGAAAACGAAGTAATCGATGAAGCAAACGAGAAACTATTAAAATTTTAACTTATGGACAACAATATTGAGTTAAAGGGATATGGTTATGAATCGGATTCAGGTTTTGAAACTAATAGTGTGCTATTTACTTTAAAGATTGTAGCCAAGAAAATTGCCAATAAGAAATATGGGAGAAATAGACTGTATAAATTATTGAGATATGAAGGGTTTTTAGACGAAAATAATCATGCTTATCAAGAGTTTGTTGATAATGGTTTTTTTGAAAATCAACAAACTAGGAGACGTTTTCAAGACATTCATGGATGTACAAACCAAGTTCTTGTAACACCAAAGGGACTTGATTTAATAAAAAGAATAATTGAAAATGAAGAAAACAAATTTTAGCCGACTTAATAGTCGGCTTTTTTATTAACCAAAATTTTAATTATGCAATTAAGAAAATCGGAAAGAAGTAAAGCTAAAAT
>JACXVH010000058.1 GCA_014763515.1 Flavobacteriaceae bacterium | reverse complement strand
TGACGTGCGTGAACTGAAATTCCGTATTCGTCATCCCAAACGCTCATTACCATTGGTACTTGTAAAACACCAGCTGCATTTATCGTTTCAAAAAATAAACCTTCTGAAGTAGATGCGTTACCAATTGTTCCCCAAGCAACTTCGTTTCCTTTATTGGAGAAGTTTGTAAAAGTTTCTAAACCTTTTACATTTCTAAATATTTTTGAAGCTTGTGCTAATCCTAATAAACGAGGCATCTGCCCAGCAGTAGGAGAGATGTCAGCACTTGAGTTTTTTTGTTGTGTAAGGTTTTTCCAATTCCCATTTTCGTCCAAACTGTGCGTAGCAAAGTGTCCGCCCATTTGGCGACCGGCACTCATTGGATCAAAATTAATGTCGGTATGACCGTATAAACCAGCAAAAAACTGCTCGATGTTCATAGCGCCAATTGCCATCATAAAAGTTTGGTCACGGTAATAACCCGAACGGAAATCACCATTTTTGAAGGCTTTAGCCATTGCTAATTGCGGAACTTCTTTTCCGTCTCCAAAAATCCCGAATTTAGCTTTTCCTGTAAGTACTTCTCTACGTCCAAGTAAACTACATTCTCTACTTACAACCGCAATTTTGTAATCATTGATTACTTCTTTTTTAAAATCTTCAAAAGACAAAACTCCTGTTTCTGTGGCTTTATTCATAAATAAAAGAATTGAATTGTCACAAATATAATAAATTGGAGAGTAAAATACAACCTAAGAAGACTTGATTTTTTAATTATTATCAAAAATTCAAAGAATAAAATACAGATATTTCATTGTGATCTTGTTAAAATATATTTTTATTGAATTATTGTTAGTAATATCATCAAAATTATATTAAAACCATTTTCTAGTAAATAAAGAAATAAGTGTTTTGGGAGTTAGTGTAACAACAAAACGAACTTTTTCGTCATAATTTGGTTCTTTCAACTCAAATCCATTTGAAGAATACACAGGGAAAAAGAGCTCAAAATAATCGGGTACAAGATTTAAATGAAAACCACTATCATAAACAAATTTTGATCTTGAATACTCATTTTTAAAAAGACCAACATCTCCATAAACTTGAATCCAATTCCAAATATTAAAAGCAGCGTTTGTTGTAATCATCCATTGGTTGGCAAACCTTGTATTAAATTTAGATTTAAAGCCACCTTCGGCATATATGTATTGTTGGCTAAATATGCCTGTTGATTCGCTTCTTCCTAATAAATCGTGTTCAAATAAATAATCTGTTGGGCGATCTAAACCAAAGCTAAAAAAATCGGACTTTGTATCTCTGTATATAAATGTTCCAGCAAAAAAGCGAAGTGTAATTTGACGATTATTTTCGAATAACTTGCGATAATGTATTTCACCTGATAATTTTCCAAATGAATTTGCTAATTGTAAATCAGTTAAAAAGCTATAATGTTTTGTTCCTTCCGATTGATGATTTCCGTATTTAGCATCAAAAACAGTATAATTTTCTGTATTTTGTTCTAAAATATAGGGCGATCTTTCTCGGTTAATGTATAATTGTTTTAGTTGAATGAATTCTGATTTATTAACTCTAAAATTAGGGTCTCTAAAAAAGAATTGTACAACAGGACTAAAATTTGTATAGCGTGCCTCTGGAGCATAGTGAAATTGACTTCCTTTTGCAATATATCTTACTTTGTAAAGTTTCCCTTCTGAACGTACATTATTATCGTATAGGAACGAAAATTTGCCTACTGCACTTTGAGTGTTAGAAGAATAAAATGGTGTAACACTAAAGATAAAGGGTTTGTTTAATAATGATTTGTTGTTAATGTTCATGCCAACTGCAAGTCCATCATAAATATTGAACTCAAATTCGGGAACATAAAAAAGTTGGTTGTAATATGGTTCTTCTAAATCTCTATAAAAGTTGAATTTTAAAGGACGATTATTGGAGAAAAATCCTTTTAATGATTTCCAATTGTTACGTAAATTATATTCGGGAATTTCATTAAAATAGTTTAAAGTTAATTTATCGGCTTCATTTCTAGGGAAAACCAAAGTAGTATCAGTTTTTATATTTTCAATCCATTCTTGATGTACAATACTATCTTTTTTTAGTTGATAAAATGAAATAGGAACATTAGTTTTTGTTTTGTTGATAATGTTTACTTCAACTGTATCGTCATTCTTTTTTACTTTACCAAATCGGAAATCAATTAACTCTCTTGAATTAACTAAAGTATCGAAGAACCAATCTATTTTTTTTGGACTGTTTTTAGTTAAAATGTATTTTAATTCATATTGGTTACAAGCGCAACTACTATTGTTTTCAATAAGTTCTTTTATCGAATTTTCTACAATATTATTTCCTAAGTAGCTGTCTAAATATTTGAAGTTTAATCCAGAACGATATTTATTTGCAATCTTTTCATTGAATTTTATTAATCTATTTTTAGGTTCACCAACAGCTTGATCTAAGTTTTTTCGAGCCATTAGCATGTATAAATAATTGTATTGTTGGTTAAAATCAATATTTACAGCATTGTACGATTTTAAAATTTTAAGTTTAGAAACATTACCCATCATTTTCATATCAGGATAATTTTCTTCGATATATTGCATTAAAATATAGACTTGAATGCCGTCGTAAATCCAGTTGTCTTTTCTTAAATTTAAATGTAAGTTCGCTTTTAAATAATTATTTAAATAAGTTTTTAAAAATTTAATTTCATATAAAAACTCATCAGGAAAAGGGCTTAAAAAAGCAGGTAATTGATTTAATCCATAAAAAGGATTTTTATCATAATCTTCTTCAGTAACTAAAATCTTAGAAACGCTTGAATTTCCAAGTTTTTTGTGTACAAATCGTGTAAGTTTATCGACAGCTAAAACCTTTTGTAAATCGCTTATTCTGTCTGATTGTAAACTACTAGAAACCTCAATTAATTCATTTTTATATTTAGTAAATTCATTTTCTTTAGAAATAACTAAAGTGGCATCTAAAAATCTTTCGCCTTTTAATACAAAATGATTTCCTTCATTTTCAACGATAGGAAGATTTGAATTTAAATAATAATTATTAGGTAAAGTAAGATTAATTTTAAAATCGGAAAGTGCGTTAGTTTGGTCGTCTAAACTTTCATTAGGATATGCAATAAATCCTTTGTTTTCATAACGCGCTGGAGCAATGAGCCAATCTTTTAAATACAATTTAGTGTCGCCATTAAAACCATAGTGGGTAAACTTTTCATTCGGAATTTTAACCAAATAAGTAATCGTAAACTTTCGAGATGTAAAGGGTAATATTGGATTATCTAATTTTAGATTGATAATTTCAACGTTTTTTTCATCTCTTTCCCAACTTAGATTAGTAAAACTTTCATCTATCCAAGCTTTAATATCGGTATAACCTCTATCTTTTTCATTTGCTAAATGAAACGAGCGAATAAATTCATCTGAAAAGCGTCTTGCAATTGCTGATTTTTTAGAAGAAAAAGCATTATTCCAATCTTGAAATTTTATAAGACTTAATTCATCAGATGAGTTATTAAAATATACAACTTCTTGCTTGATTTTTACAATATGATTCTCAATATCTACAGTTGCAGTGATATTTTGTTGATGATTTTGACCTAATGAAATTAAGCTGAAAAAATATAATATTTTAAAAAGATGCTTCAATTATGCTTTTTTATTAAAGATTACAAGTTTAGTAAAAAGTTGCTTAATAAAAACTTAAAACTTGATTAATGTCCTTATTTTTTCACAAATAGAAGTCAATTCGTTAATTATTTGCTAGCAAAGCAACGTTAATGATTTAAATTAATTAAATTTGATTCTAATTATTATTGCAATGACCCAAAAATTACTTAACCTTTTAATTTTATTTACGTGTTCTGTTTCATTTTCTCAAGTTGTTATTAGTGAGCTAGATTCCGATAATACGGGAGGAGATACATTAGAATTTGTAGAATTACATTCTGATTCACCCAACTTCAGTTTAGATGGATATGTTTTAGTTTTTTTTAATGGAACTTCTTCAGGAACAGGAACATCAAGCTACTTGGCTATTGATTTAGACGGATATACAACTGATCCTAACGGTAATTTTGTTATTGGAAATGCAGCTGTAAGCCCGTCACCAACAATTGTTGTTCCCGGTAATACGATTCAAAATGGTCCAGATGGTGTTGCTTTATATTTAGGAAATGATACTGATTTTCCTGTTGGAACTCTTGCTACATCAACTAACTTAGTTAACGCTTTAGCCTATACTAATAATTCTACACAAGCAGCAGGACTAATGGCAGCGTGGGGCATTTCTATATGTGTGAATGAAAACGTAAACGGAAGCGGAACTACACAGTCTATTCAATTATTAAATGGTAATTATGTTGTAACCACTCCATCTCCTGGTATGAATAACGACGGAAGTGGAATAGTTTTTAATTATGTAACTGTAACTACTTCTCAACCTTCTTATAATGAAGGCGATAGTTTTAATATTGTTTTTACAACTAGTCAGCCTGTAGAAAATGAAACATTAATCATGAATTTTTCTTTAACAAATGGAAATTTTTCAGTTGGGGATTTTTCTGGAGGATTAACAGTTTCAATACCAGTAGGACAAACAACTACCCAAACAGGTATAACACTTTATGACGATAGTTCTGATGAAGGCGATGAAGAAGCTTTGTTTCAATTTGCAACTTTACCAGCTGGTTATGTAGCAAATAACGATAATTTTATTATAAGAATTTACGATGCTAACTTTTCTACTGATCCTTGGGGAACTCCATTAAATCCTACCTATGGAGATTGTACACCTCAAATTCCAGCGGGTTATTATGATAACTTAAACGGATTATCTGGTCCAACTCTTAAACAAGCTATTCAAGATATTATTGCAGATCCTGCTGAAGTTCGCTTACAAAGTTATGCTGATATTTGGGATATATTAAAAGAAGCAGATAGAAATCCAGAAAATAATAACCAGGTTTGGACGATTTATCGTGAAGAACCAATGGCTAAACTAGACCAACAAAATACTAGTAGTATTGTGGGTAAATGGAACAGAGAACATATTTTTTGTCAGTCGAGAGGTGGTTTTGAAGTAGCTCCTGGAGATACTGCTGATGGTATTAATGTTTGGAATTCAACTGGACCCAATAGTACGAGCGACGGAGTTTCAGATGCACATCATATTAGAGCAGTAAACGGACAAGAAAATTCTTCTAGAAATAATAAAAACTATGGTGAAGTTGCCACAAGTACAGTTTACGCTGGGCCAACAGGAACACAAGGTTCTTGGAAAGGTGATGTAGCACGTGCTTTATTTTATATGGCAGTTCGTTTTAACGGATTAAATGTAGTAAATGGAGATCCAAGCGAATATATGGCTGATGGAACAACACCTTCTGGAAATATTGGTGATTTAACTACATTATTAACTTGGAACACTCAAGATCCTGCTGATGATTATGAAATGAATAGAAACAACGTAATTTACAATTGGCAACACAATAGAAATCCTTTTATCGATATGCCTCAATTGGTAGATTATGTTTTTGGTGCTCATTATGGAGATGAATGGAATAATGCTTTAGTTAATGATTCATTTGAAACAACTTCTATAAAAGTGTATCCAAATCCAACAACTAATTATTTAGTAATAGATGGATTTACAGGAAATACTCAAGTTGAAATTTATAATGTAACGGGACAAAAAGTTTTGGAACAAACAATTTTTGGTACAGCACAAATCCATTTTAATTTAGAAGCGGGTATTTACTATGTAAAATCGCAAAATGCTTCGGGAAGTTCATTAAATAAAGTTGTAGTGAAATAAATTTTATGAAGCAATTTGTATTAGTATTTCAGTTTTTAGCAATTTCAATTTTAGGTTTTTCTCAAACTAACGAATGGGAAGAAGCAAAAAAGTATCAAGAAAATTTAAATGTAGAATACAAAGATTCTCTTCATAGTCCATTATTAGCGGAAGATTTAAAGACTTTTGAATCATTAGATTTTTACCCCATTTCAAATGATTTTATTGTAGAAGCAACTTTTGTAAAAGCCAAGAAAGAGAAAGCTTTTGGTATGAAAACTTCTACTAGTAGAACTCCATTGTATAAAAAATATGGAACGCTTCATTTTGAAATAAAAGGAAAGAAGTGTGTTTTAAATGTCTATCAAAATTTAGAACTCATCAAAAGACCGGGATTTAAAGATTATTTGTTTTTACCTTTCTCAGATATTACAAATGGCAAAGAAACCTACATTGGAGGAAGATATTTAGACATGAGAATTCCAACGGAAAATAAAGTAATTATAAATTTTAATAAAGCTTACAATCCATATTGTGCTTATAATTACAAGTATTCTTGTCCTATTGTTCCTTTAGAAAATGATTTAGATGTTGCTATTGAAGCGGGCGTTAAAAAATTTCACGACTAATTGAATTACATTAATTTACATACACATACTTTTAATAATCAAGAAGCTACTCTCGAAGTTGTAAATCAATATCCTTGGGAGTTTTCCGATGCAATTCCGCAGTATTCTATTGGAATTCATCCTTGGTATATCAACCAAGAACGATTGTCAAGCGATTTAGAAATTATTGCTAATAAGTTACACGAAACGAATTGTTTAGCTTTAGGTGAATGCGGTTTAGATAATCGAATTGAAATTCCTTTAAGTGTACAAATTGAGGTTTTTCAACAGCAATTAGAATTAATTCAAAATACTAATAAACCTATTATTTTGCATTGTGTAGCTGCTTACCAAGAAGTTATTGCTATCAAGAAAGAAATGAATATCGAAAATCCTATGATTATTCATGGTTTTTCTAAAAATGAACAAGTTGCTAAATCGTTATTAGATCATAATTTTCACCTTTCTTTTGGTAAATATTTATTGCGTAATCCCGATTTGGAGCAGGTTTTTAAATTTGTACCCAATGATATGTTTTTTTTAGAAACAGATACCATAGAGGAAACTATTGAACAAGTTTATGAAAAAGCGGCTTCTGTAAAAGAAATGCCTTTAGATTTGCTAAAAAAACAAGTTCATGGTAACTTTACAAAAGTTTTTAACCAAAACAAATAAACTAAAAACAAATAAACGGTAATTAGGTATGGCAAAATGGCAAGAGCGTGCAGAGCTTTTATTTAGACCCGAAGGATTAGAGAAATTAACCAATGCAAATGTTATGGTTGTTGGTCTTGGAGGTGTAGGAAGTTTTGCTGCTGAGTTTTTGGCTCGTGCAGGTGTAGGAAAAATGACAATTGTTGATGGAGATGTAGTAGATATTACAAATGTGAATCGTCAGTTACCGGCATTACATTCAACTGTAGGGAGACCAAAGGTAGAAATTGTAGGAGATCGTTTAATGGATATTAATCCAGAACTAAAGCTAACTCGTTTAGAAGAATTTTTATCGCCAGAGCGTGCTTTTGAATTAATTTCTGAAGACTATAATTATGTTTTAGATTGTATCGATAGTTTAACACCAAAATTAAACTTAATTATTGCAGCAAAACGCAAAAAAGTTAAGATTATTAGTAATATGGGAGCAGGAGGGAAGTTCCTTTCTGAAAAAGTAAAAGTTAGAGACATTAGTAAAACCGAATATTGTCCGTTAGCGAAACAAGTTCGTAGAAGATTAAAAAAAGAAGGAATTAGCGGCGGTGTAAAAGTGGTATATTCTGATGAAAGACCCGATTACGATAGTGTAAAAATGACAGATGGAACCAATTTCAAAAAGTCATTTTATGGAACTAACAGTTGGATGCCCGCATTATTTGGTTTACATGCAGCTCAAACTGTGGTAATGCATATTATTGAAAGAAAAGTAAAATAAAAGTCAACACAAGACGAAATAAAAAAACTCATATTTAGAATATGAGTTTTTTTATGTTTTAATCTTTCCAAACGTGATTATTGTATCGAATCTGTCGAAGTTTTTAAACTATCGTTTTCTTCTTGCTCCACCACAGGTTTAGACACTGCAATATAAAGTTCTGTTACCGAGTTTGCCGGAGTTTTAGTATCAATATTTTTGTAAACTTCTAAATAAGGAATTGAAGATTTTTCTTTGTACGAACTCTTTTCTACCGACTTTTTGGCTTCTGCCCAAAGTTTGTCTCTATAAGTCCAATTTCCTTTTAATGTAGCTTTTAAAGCAAAATACTCGTTTAATTTTCCTGAAGTAACAGAGGTTTCACTTAATGTAACCACTTCTTCTTCAATTGG